>JAZBPM010000111.1:0-4538 GCA_036351615.1 Desulfofustis sp. | reverse complement strand
TAACCACCCTGTCGGCGGTTCGAGTCCGTCCCGGGGAGCCAGTTTTTAAAACGGCCCGTTTTCTTCGGAAGACGGGCCGTTTCTTTTTCTCCAGGAAGGATGCTTTTAACGAGACTATCAAATTCCTCTTTAACGTCGGGTTGCGGTTCAATTCCTCCAAGAGATTAAACCGGTGAAATGCTTTCTCGCACCTCTCCACGTTGTTGCCAGTCCAAAGGCTCGACCGTTCTTTGTTCGGATGCCGCCATGAGAATAAAAATCATGATGAAATATCATCGTCGTGATACCGCGTCTGACGGTGACAGACGGTAAGACGATGATATTTCCTAACAATGCGAGCGCCTCTTTGAGTTCGTTGTCGGCGATCGAAGAAAGGGGCACAAATTTGTGTTGACATTGTCGTGGTGTCTGATGTATCAGTGAGTATAGGGAGTTGCGGAATTCGTGATTTTTCCTTTTGTCACGGCATTCTCGGGCTGATACAGCGCGCCGGCAAGAGGAAATGTTTCACCGAAGGGAGGTTTGGCCGGAGTAGAGCACGGACAGATTATTCTCCGATCGTTGTCTACAGGTGACCAGAAAATAAACATCATCTCTCAGAGGAGGTTGATATGGGCAAAATGAAAATGACTACCGAAGAAGCGTTCATCAAAGTCCTGCAGATGCATGGCATCGAGCATGCCTTTGGTATCATCGGTTCGGCGATGATGCCGATTTCAGATCTCTTTCCCAAGGCCGGCATCACGTTTTGGGACTGCGGTCATGAGGGCAATGCCGGCATGATGGCCGACGGCTTCACCCGGGTGTCGGGCAAGATGTCGATGATCGTCGCGCAGAATGGTCCCGGCATCACCAACTTCGTAACACCGGTCAAGACGGCATACTGGAATCACACCCCGTTGTTGCTGGTGACCCCGCAGGCCGCAAATGCGACCATCGGCCAGGGCGGCTTTCAAGAGGTCGAGCAGCTCGCGGTGTTTAAAGATATGGTTGCCTATCAGGAAGAGGTGCGCACGCCGGCCCGGATTGCCGAAGTGCTCAACCGCGTCATCATGAAGGCCAAGCGTGCCTCGGCGCCGGCGCAGATCAACGTGCCCCGTGACTTCTGGACGCAGGTTATCGAAATCGAGTTGCCGGCTATTATCGAATTCGAACGTCCCGGCGGAGGGGACGACGCCCTGTCCCGTGCCGCGGAACTGCTGTCCAATGCAAAATTCCCGGTTATTCTCAACGGTGCCGGGGTGGTTATCGGCAACGGCATCAAAGACTCGATGGCTCTGGCCGAGCGTCTCGATGCTCCGGTATGCTGCGGGTATCAGCACAACGATGCCTTTCCGGGCAGCCATCCTTTGTTTGCCGGACCACTCGGCTATAACGGTTCAAAGGCAGGCATGGAACTGATCGCCAAGGCCGATGTGGTGCTTGCTCTTGGCACACGGCTCAATCCATTTTCAACGCTGCCGGGCTATGGTATCGATTATTGGCCGCAAGACGCAGCCATTATCCAGGTCGATATCAATCCCGACCGGATCGGCTTGACCAAACCGGTAACAGTCGGCATCGTCGGTGATGCCAAGAAGGTGGCAAACGGCATCCTCGGCAAACTGTCGGCTACGGCCGGTGATAACGGTCGTGCCGAGCGCAAGGCCCTGATTGCCAAAACCAAGGCGGCGTGGGCCGAAGAACTGAAGACCCTGATTCATGAAGCCGATGATCCGGGCACAACGTGGAACGAGCGGGCCCGTACCCGTGAACCGAAGAAAATGTCCCCCCGCATGGCCTGGAACGCCATTATGGCAGCGCTGCCGAAAGAGGCCGTCATTTCCTCCGATATCGGCAACAACTGCGCCATCGGCAATGCCTACCCGACCTTTGAAGAGGGACGCAAGTATCTCGCCCCGGGTCTGTTCGGGCCATGCGGCTATGGCTTTCCGGCAATTCTCGGCGCCAAAATCGCCCGTCCGGATGTGCCGGTCGTCGGTATGGCCGGAGATGGTGCCTTCGGCATTTCCATGAACGAGATGACCGTCTGTGGGCGCAACAACTGGCCGCCGATCACCATGCTGATCTTCAGGAATTATCAGTGGGGTGCAGAAAAGCGGAACACGACGCTTTGGTATGCCGACAATTTCGTCGGGACCGAGCTCGATACCGATGTCTCCTATGCGGAGATTGCCCGGGCCTGCGGTCTCGAAGGAGTCCAGGCCACGTCGATGGAAGAGTTGACGTCGCAACTCAACGCGGCAATCAAAGGGCAGATGGAAGAAGGTAAGACCACCTTTATCGAGGTTCTGGTCAACCAGGAGCTCGGTGAGCCGTTCCGGCGCGATGCCATGAAGGCGCCGGTACCTGTCGCCGGGATCGACCCGAAGGATATGCGACCGCAAAAAGGGGCCTAGAAAGAACGTAGTTTGTCTTAATGAACGTGTTCGGCGCCTCGTTCGCGGATAATGAGGCGCCCAACGATTCGATACCCAGGCGTGCCAATAACAACAAGGGGTGAGTGTCATGGGAAAAATGAATGTGCTTGAATACGAAACCGAAGAGATTGTGAAAGGTGATAAAGACTTCTTGTGGCACCATCTCAAGCCGCACAAGGTCTTTGAGACCACGGAACAACTCATCCCGGTCAAGGCCGAAGGACTGATGGTTACCGACATCAGAGGACGGGAGTTTCTCGATTTTACATCGGGTGGTGTCTGGAGCGTGGTCGTCGGTTATGGACGGGAGTCGGTGGCCAGGGTCGTGTACGAGCAGTTGAAGGAAATGCCCTATTTTGCCGGTGCTTACGGTAATGTCCCGGCCATCAAGTTCGCCAAGAAGCTGCTCGAGAAGCTTCCCCGGATGGGAAAGGTCTATTTTTCCAACAGCGGCTCTGAAGCCAACGAAAAAGCGTTCAAACTGCTGCGCCAGGCGTCCCGCTTCGTACCGGAGCGCAAAGGGAAGATCAAGATACTCTACCGTGACCGCGATTATCACGGGACCACCATCGGCGCGATGAGCGCTTCTGGCCAGATCGAGCGGAAAAAAGATTTCGAGCCGCTTGTTGAAGGGTTTGTCGAGTTTCCCCACTGCTGCTGCTATCGTTGCCCGTTCGACAAGTCGTACCCGGGGTGCAATATCGAGTGTGCCCGGGTTATCGATGATATCATCCAGAAGGAAGGCCCGGAAACCGTGGGAGGCCTGATTGTCGAACCGATTACCGCCGGTGGCGGAATCCTCACACCGGTACCCGAGTATTTCCCGATCGTCCAGGAGATCTGCCGGAAACACGATGTCTGGCTGATTATGGACGAAGTCGTATGCGGCTTCGGTCGTTCCGGAAAATTCTGGGGTCACGAGCACTATGATGTCGATCCCGATATCGTGACCATGGCCAAGGGCTTGGCCAGTTCCTATGAGCCGCTTTCGGCCGTGGTGGTCAAACAACGCATTTTCGACATGTTCCTCAATGATCCGGCAAATCCTCAGACCCGCTTGAATTTTTTCCGTGATATCAGCACCTATGGCGGGTGTGCCGGACCGATGGCGGCAGCCCTGGAAACCACGAGGATCATCGAAGATGAGAACCTGGTGGAGCGTTCACGGGAAATGGGCGCCTACCTGCTCGAGCGTCTGAAGGAGCTGCTCGATTTGCCGATAGTCGGCGATGTCCGTGGTGTCGGCCTGTTCTGCGGTGTCGAATTCGTGCGTGACAAGGCCACCAAGGAGCCGGTTTCCGAAGCGGAGATGGCCAAAATCGTCGGCAACGTATTTGCCCAGAACGTCATTGTCGGCCGGACCAACGTCAGCATTACCGGGCTCAACACCGTCATGAACTTCGCTCCGGCTCTGATTGTCACCAAGGAGCAGATCGACCGCTTGGTCGATGCGGTGCGGAAAGCGGCAGAGATCGGTATCTAGCCGTTTTGTCAAATTTATTTGAGTTAAGCAAGAGCATCCTGTCGGGCTTCAAGCCAGCGGGATGCTCTTGATCCGTTTGTCATAATCTACATCTACGGAGGCTACCTGTGAAAGTTGGAATATTAAAAGAGATCAAGGTAATGGAAAAGCGAGTGTGCATGGTCCCCACCGGTGTTGCCACTATGATCGCCAACGGCCATCAGGTTCTCGTGGAAACCGGGGCCGGCGTTGGCGCAGGTTTCCAGGATGACGAGTACCAGTCCGCAGGCGCCACCATTGCCGCTACGCCTGCTGAGGTGTATGGCGCCTGCGACATGGTCATGCACGTCAAGGAGCCGCAACCATCTGAATACGATCTGATTCGTGAAGATCAGATTATTTTCACTTACTTGCATCTGGCCGCTGATGAACAGCAGACACAAGCACTGATCAAAGCAAAGTCGGTCAACATTGCCTATGAGACCATCGAGAAGAAAAACGGCTCCCTGCCTCTGCTTGTACCAATGAGCGAAGTCGCAGGTCGGATGGCGGCGCAGGTTGGCGCCCGCTGCCTGGAAATGCCTCAGGGCGGCCTCGGGGTACTCCTGGGTGGTGTCAAAGGTGTGGCGCCGGCGACGGTGGTGGTTATCGGGGGC
>JAZBPM010000110.1:0-10225 GCA_036351615.1 Desulfofustis sp. | reverse complement strand
CCATCCATGGTCGCGCTGGCTCGGGAGGCTGCTTATCAGGTGTTTCCCGATGAGCGCTACATTATCGACAACATCTCGATCGCCAGCGAGGACTTTTCCGAATTCAGTATCCGGGTTCCCGGCGTCTTCATGTTTCTCGGTGCGGGCAATCCGGAGAAAGAAACTGATTATCCGCACCACAACCCACGTTTTAACATCGATGAAGATGTGCTGATACAGGGCGTTGCCATGCACGTGCAGGGCGCGCTGAACTTTTTTAACAGGGCGACATAAGAGTCAAGGAGGTGATGTGGTTTACTAGGCTCTGGATCGAAAAACCCTTCTTTGTCAGCCTCGATCCACTTCCCAGATCATTCAAGGAAAGGAGATGAACAATGAAAAAGTTTTTGACAGCTTCACTGACAATCGTGGCATTCTTTTGCTGTGCCACCGCTTTTGCCGCCAATTACAGTGGTCCGCCCATTTCTGCCAAGCTGGCATCCGAGGAGATTGAAGGGGACTTCATGACCGTATGGGCCAACAATTTTGCCGAACACATGAAGACCTGGTCCGACGGCAAGATCAATATCGAAGTCTATCCGTACGGTACTCTGGGAACGACCGGTGATATCAATGAGCTGGCGCAGATGGGCGTGGTTCAGTTCGTGTTTTCCGACCATGCCTGGATCAGCTCCTTCGTTCCCCAGGCCCAAGCCTTGGCATTAAACTATATCTTCCCGACCGAGCAGGTGCCGGCGACCCTCGACTGGATGGCGCGCAAAGGCGCATTCCTGCCGATGCTGGAAGACGCTTTCCGGAAAAACGATCTTGTGCCGCTGGCCATCATGTTCGAGGGCTGGCAGTGGGTTACCTCCAGCAAGGAAATCAAGACCATCGATGATATGAAAGGCCTCAAACTTCGTCTGATGTCCTCGAAGCTGCTTGTCGAGGGCTACAAAGCGTATGGTGCCAGCCCGACGCCGATGGATTATGGCGAGGTATACAGCGGCTTGCAGATGGGGCTGATCGACGCCCAGGTAAACCCGCTTTTTGCCATCTACAGCATGAAGTTCTACGAAGTTCAGGACTATGTAACGCAATTGAAGAGCGAGCCGTTCATCGGCATACCGACGGCCAATCAGGAATTTTTCGATGGTTTGCCAAAAGAGGTGCAGGATGAAATGCGCCGCTACTGGATCGACGCGATCATCCCGGCCGGCCAGTGGATTACCGAACGTAATGCGTCGGATATGGAGAAGATGAAAGCGGACAAACCGTCACTGCAGTTCCACTACATCGACGATGAAGCCATCAAGGCGTTCAAAGCTCAGGCCAAAACCGTTTATCCGCTCTATCCGGAAATCGGCGGTGAAGGTGCCGACGCGATGTTGGAAGCCTTGCTTAAAGACATAGAAGATGCAAAACAAGCGCTTAATATCCAATAATTAAGCACCAAATCCTGCCGCGGCCCAGGCCGCGGCAGGAAACCGGTTTGCTCCGGCAGCTAGAGGACACAACTGTGAAAACAGATCGTGATCGTCCTGTAAAGATCGGTACTCTGCGGAGAATAAACCGCGTTATCGGCAAAGCCGTCAACGCGGTGGAAGTCGCCGTACTCGTCGTTTGTGTCGCTGCGCTGGCCATTTTGTTGATGGTCAACGTGGCGGCCCGGACATTTTTCCAAAGCATCTACTTTGCCGAGGAGATTTCCATGTTCCTCGTCATCCTTATTACCTTCACCGGGGTCAGTTACGGTGTCCGCAAGGCGCGTCACATTCGCATGGGAGCCTTTCTCGATGCGATGCCGCCGAAGATGGAAAAAGCTTTTATCATCTTTATTTCTCTGGTCAGTGCCATCGTCATGGCGGTGATGGCTTACGCCTCCTGGGAGTATCTGATCAACGCAATGTCGAGGAGTCACATGACCCCGGCCCTGCGCATGCCGAAGTGGATTTTTTACGTGATCATTCCGATCGGTTTCGGGTTGGCCAGCATCCAGTATCTGCGGACTATCCTGAAAAACATTATCGAGAAAGATCCCTGGCAATCACCAGATCAGGAAAGCGAGTATGAAGACGAGGAGATAGGAGGCAATCCGGCATGACTCTTTTTGCAATTTCTCTAGCAGTTATGCTGTTGCTCGGGTTTCCGTTCATGGTGACCCTGCTCGGCTCGCTGTTGCTCTATCTTTTTGTCTATATGCCCGATATGGCGCCACGGATGATGATCACCATGGTGCAACAGGTAATTACCGGCCTCACCCCGCCGGCCTTGGTCTGTGTGCCGATGTTTATTCTATCTGCCAGCCTGATCACCTCCGGCACATCGGCGAAACGATTGATTACCATGCTCAAGGTGTTCGTCGGTCATCTTCCCGGCGGTCTGCCGATAACCACCAATGCCAGCTGTACGCTGTTCGGTGCGGTATCGGGTTCAACCCAGGCCACGGTTGCGGCCATCGGCGGGACCATGCGGCCGATGTTGCTCGAGGCCGGCTACAAGAGCTCCTTTACGCTGGGCCTGATCATCAACGCCAGTGACATTGCCTTCCTCATTCCCCCGAGTATCGGCTTCATCGTTTACGGCGTGGCCACCAGCACCTCGATCGGCATGCTCTTTCTGGCCGGGATTCTTCCGGGCCTGATGATCTTGCTGATGTTTTCGCTCTATTGCTACGTCTATTCCAAGATCAAGAAAATCCCCACCCTGCCCAGGGCCAGCTGGTCGGAGCGTCTGGTCGCGATCAGGGAAGGGCTTCCGGTCATGGGCTTCCCGCTGATTATCGTCGGCGGCATCTATACCGGCATGCTCAGTCCGACCGAGGCCTCGGCGGCGGCCGTTTTCTATGCCCTGATCCTGGAGTTGATCATTTATCGCAGTCTGACCTGGCAGCGGGTCATTGACGCCTTTTTGCAGACCGGGGTGATCACCGGAGTTGTGTTTATCCTGGTTGGCGCCGGGCAGGCCTTTTCCTTTCTGATCGGATTTCTGCAGATTCCGGCAAAACTGCTGCCGCCGCTCTTTGGTCCGGACCCGTCCATGCTCTGGGTGATGACCATTGTCGTGGTCGTCTATTTCGTCGCCTGCATGTTCGTCGATCCGATCGTGGCGATCTTTATCCTCAGCCCGGTCTTTCAGCCCTATGTTGTCGGGGCCGGCGTCGATCCGATCCTGCTTGGCACCCTGGTTACCTTGCAGGCGGCAATCGGTTCGGCGACCCCGCCGTTCGGCTGCGATATCTTTACCGCCCAGCTGATTTTCAGGAGACCGTATCTCGAGGTAATCGGACACGCGTTGCCGTTCCTGCTGATACTCGCACTGGCCACGATCCTGCTGATCTCGTTTCCGCAGATTGCCCTGTTCCTGCCTGGCCTGGCGGCGGGGAACTAGCGACACCCCACCCGTGCGACCCCGTTCGGAGTTGTCGTGAGGGGGCGTGGTGATGGTGACGACCTTTGAAATCGAGGCGGAAACCGGGAGCCTGCTTACCAATAACGGCCGTGCCACAGGAGATGAAAAAACACGGTATCTGGCTTGAAATTGACCGCTTTTTTAAGTTACACTTATGGTTAGGTTGGTTCGGGCCATGCCCTGCCGTTTTGCTGTTTCTCCTCACCTCATGAGGTTCCTGACGATAAAGAGAAATAATTGAACGCGCCGGACAACAGATCCGGCAGCTTCTTCAGCCAACGGATAAGACATGAAAAGAGCCGTCAAGCCGCTTTTGTTGATCTGTCTCGGCGTACTTATTGCATTTCCCCTGTTCAGCCTGCTCTACTATACGATGGCGCGGACCTCCACACCGCAGTTCTGTTCCAGTTGTCACGAGATCGTTCCCGCCTATCAGTCCTGGATGACGTCCAGCCATGTCAATAATCCCCAGGGTATTGTTGCCAATTGCATGGATTGTCATCTGCCGCCGCCGGAACATACCATCGATTTTTTCTACAACAAGACCTTGCACGGCATCAAGGATATCGTCGTTCATGTGCTGGAGGGCTCCGAGTCATACGACCGCGCCGAGAATCGCGCCGCAGCCTATGCCTATATGAAAAACGAGAATTGCCAGAAATGCCATCGTAACCTGCTCCACATCCCGGCCAAGCGCGGCGCCATGCTGGCGCACCGGGCCGCACTCTATGGTCGTGAGGGCAACGAGCGGAAATGCGTCGACTGCCACCATCGCCTGGTCCATGTCGATCGTGCCTACTATGCCCACAAAGAGTCCCGCGGCCCGTATCGGGCGCCGGGGATTTTGTTCAATTCCAGGGGCGAGGTTGAATATCCAACGAATTGGGAGGGAGGTACTTTATGAGGAAATGGATGGTAGCAGGAGCAGCGATTCTGTTGACCTGGTCCCTGGTTTCGATCGGTGCCGCCCAGGAAGGGCAGCCGACTGAACCGGGAACGCTGCAGAATTATATGCAAGAGCGCCAGTTTCGATTGGATCGATCCATGCCCAAGGAGGCCCAGGCCTGTATCGAGTGTCATAAAGCCGAGCACCCGGGGATATTCGCCGACTGGGCGGCCAGCGGTCATGCCCAGTCGGGGATCACCTGTCTGGACTGCCATCTGGCCGATGCCAAGGACCTGGATGTAAGCACAGCGCATGACAAGGTCTATGAGACAGGGGACTCACCCTGGGCCAACAAACAATTTCTGGTACCGGTCGCTGCGGCGGTAACGCCGAAAGATTGTTCCCGTTGCCACCCGGACGAGACTCAGCAGTATGCCAAGAGCAAGCATGCCAATACCATCGAGATCATGTGGAAGATCGATCCGTGGCTCAACGGGGGCATGAACTCCGCTACCGAGCGGAAGACCGGCTGTTTTGCCTGTCATGGGACGGTGCTGCAGATGAGAGACGGGGCCATCGATCCGGATACCTGGCCTAATGTCGGAGTCGGCCGGGTCAACCTGGACGGTTCCCTCGGCTCATGCACCAGCTGTCACACCCGGCACCGCTTCTCAATCGCCGAAGCGCGGATGCCCGAGGCCTGCGATCAATGTCATTTGGGGCCGGATCACCCGCAGATAGAGATCTATAACGAGTCAAAGCATGGCACCATGTATCATGCCTACAAGGATGAGTACAATTGGGATGCGGCACCCGGAACCTGGACACCCGGCCTCGATTACCGTTCGCCGACCTGCGCTTCCTGTCATATGTCGGGTTCCGGATCGGTGATGACCACCCACGATGTGACGGAGCGACTGTCCTGGGAAACGCAGGCGCCGTTGACGGTCCGCCCGTCGGAATTCAAGCCCTTTCCGGCTGATACCAATTGGCAGACCGAGCGCAACAAGATGAAGGCCGTGTGTATTCAGTGCCATAGCCAGCGATGGGTGGAAGGACATTACAATGACCTGGACCGGGCCGTTGAGGAGTACAACGAAGTGTATTTCAAACCGGCCAAGGCCAAGCTTGACGAACTCTACGAAAAGGGTCTGCTCGATAAGACCAAGTTCTTCGACGAGCACCTCGAGGTCGAGTATTACGAACTATGGCATCACGAGGGGCGACGGGCGCGGATGGGTGCTGCGATGATGGCCCCGGACTATGCCTGGTGGCACGGTTTTTACGAGTGCAAGCACCGTTTCAACAAGTACATGAAAGAGGCCAATCACCTGATCGAAACCGGCGAGAAAGATTTTGTCTATCCCGGTTTCCCGAACGCCACCGGCGATACCACAAAACCGAAGGCGATCTTCGGCGGTCAATAAGCCATTCGAAAACGATGCCGGCGTTCGAAAGCGAGTAGCGGCATCTCTTGCAGACAGCGGCGCCACTCCCCTTGCCGGGAGTCGGCGCCGCTTTGTTTTCCGACGCGGCTTTTAATTGATATAACCGCTGCCGATGGCCGAAAACGGCAGTCGCAGGCCGAGTTGCGGAACGTTTTTGGCAATCCAGGCGGTAAAGGTATTACTGTTTGGTCCCGGAACCGCTTTGTAGGTTGACCGCCACGGGTAACTGCGGGCGGCGGCATCGACAGCGTCGATCAATTCGTCCACCCCGTCTCCCCGATGTTCCAGCAGTAGTTTCGGCCGTGCTCCAAACCAGTACCGATCGGAAATGTCAGGGCCGATCCTGACCACCGGCAGGCCGCGGTTGAGTCGCCAGCCGACCACTTCATACACCTTATAGGTATCGTCGCCGGACCGCTTGGCGGCAATCCAGGTGTGAATCGCGAACCAACCGCGCCAGCCCCAGGCATCGGCCCCGTAAACATGGAGAACGGCTTCTTCGGTACTTGCCGGGTCGGGCGCGATACCTGCCGATTCACGGCTGGCCTCACGCCAACTGCCGCCCGATGAGCAGGCGGTCATGGTCAGGGCGACGAGACAGCATGAAAGTAAGAACAGCGACGGTTTCATGAGCGGAAATCCTCGGTGATTTTTTGGGCAAAGTCGCCGGCTCGCTGCAACTCGTCGGGATGTGTCTGCACGGCGCCCTTTTCATCCACCCCCCTGACCAGCAATTCGCCGCCGTAACCGACGTCGATCGCGTCAAAAAAAGATTTAGCCACCAGGATGGAACCGTCGAACAATCGTTTCCCTTGGGTGGCGGCGGTGCAGATCAAATAGCCTCGGCGCCGGTCCTGCTCGCGCATCCTGATGCCGAGCAGGTATTTTCGCGACCAGCGGGCCTGAATACGGTCGATAAACCCCTTGGCCTGGGCGCTCAGTCCGTAGAAGTAGGTCGGGCTCGCCAGCAGGATGATATCGGCTGTATCAATGACCGGATAGAGCTCTCCCATGTCGTCCTCGATGACGCAGAGGCCGGTCTTGGCGCAGCCGCCGCAGGCGATGCACGGAGCAATTTTGTGGCGGGCGAGACGGATCACATCGACAGATGCGCTGAGATTCTGCTGCAATTGGTCGGCGACGAGGCGGGCGACGGTTTCACTATTGCCGTTTTTGCGGGGACTCCCCAGGATAACCAGGATCTTCATTGATGTACCCGATGGTTGCGGGGTTCGGCCGGTAGAACAAAATCGAACGGCCCGACATTTTTTTTAAAAAAGATGCTTGCAAATTCGATGTCCATCATTATAGTGGCCTCGTCTTGATGAATACCTCTTTTTCGTATTATTCCCACCGGCTCATCTGAGCCTCTACATATCGGGCCTGCAGTAATGCAGGCCCCTTTTTTTTACCACAATCGGTACGTTTTTAGGTTCCTTTTAGTCCAGGTCGAATGTGGTATGCAGACCTACAATAACCATTGGCGGTGAAATCGTCAGTGGTATTGTACAATTTTGCCGCCGTCTCTGGTGAAACAGGTGCGAGATTCAGCTTCTGATTCTTGCCGATCCTGGCACGTTCCGGCCGCCCTGATCGGTCAACCGGAGTGATGCACTACTCTGTGTTTCAGGCGAAGGTGCAGTGTCGGGGCAGGCCTGGTCAAGCGTAGGATCAGCACCGCTCCGATAATCAGGGCGGCCCCGACCACCTGCAACAGCGAGAGCAGTTCCCCGAGCAGCAGGTAAGCCAACACGGCAGCAAATGGTGGTTCCAGGGTCGAGATTAGATTGACGATGCCGGACGGCAGATAGCCGAGACTGAGTGTGTACAACCCATAACCGAGCAGAGTCGGGCCGACAGCGAGAAAAAACAGCAGGCTCCATCCGGAAAGAGCCCCTCCGAGCGAAAAGAATGCAGCCACAGGGCGGAATGGAGTTCCGGAAGCACCGAGCAGCGCGATCTCGCTGATCAGCAGAAAGAGGGCGGCGGAGCCGAAACAATAGAGCATGAACGTCCAGGCATTCATGCCCCGCTGCCGCGAAAACCTGCCGATCAGGCTGTAGATGGCAAAGCACCCCCCTGAGCCGATACCGGCGATGATGCCGCCGGGGGAGAGAGAAACGTCGGCTTCAGACCAGGCGCCGGATATGAGCAGGCAGCCAAGGACTGAGCAGCATATTGCCGAAAACATGCCGGCCGGCGGCTTTTCTCCAAGGACCAGCCAGCCGAGCACGGCGGTCAGCGGGACCGATGAATACACCAGAAACGTGGCGACGGCAGCGCCGTTGAGGGTGACGGACAGGGTCCAGAGATAGTTGAACAGGGCCAGAACCAGTCCAAAACCGAGCACTCTGTAGAGATCTTTGCTGCTGATCTCTACCAATTTCGGATAAGCGAGTTCGAGGATAAAAAAGAGCGCGGCAACCAGTAGTGCGTTGCGCCAGAAAGCCAGTATCAGCGGGTCAATCTGGTACTTTGTATAGAGATAGCGAATGCAGATACTCGTTAGGGCCAAGGCCAGCGCACTACAGAGGGCGGCCAGATATCCCCGGCCCTCGTCGTCGAATCGTTCCATGCCGGTCGCTCCTTGTTGAGGTTCTTGGCAATCAGGAGATGCTGGCCACAATTGTAGCGGTCAATGTCATTATTGTTAGTGACAATATTGATCATATTTCTTATGACAATTAGATAATTATCATCAAAATTAGACGAATATGGACAATTTTTGATAAAAAACATAATGACATTTAACAAGAGGGGTCGATGCGGATCGTACTGGATAAAAAACCTGGATCTCCAATTTATCAGCAGATCAGCGAATTTTTTTCGCAGGCGATTCTGACCGGAAAACTTACCGCCGATACGCGGCTGCCATCGATGCGGAGCCTGGCGCAGGATCTGGGTGTGAGCAGAATCACCGTGGAAAACGCCTATGCCCGTCTCGAGGCCGAGGGACTGGTCGCCAGCCGGGTGGGAAGTGGCACCTATGTCCTGCCGGTACTGCCGATCACCGTCTCGCCGAGCAGCGGTGACGATTCGGCCTGGCCGGTTTGGCAGCAAGGTCCGCTGGCCCGTTCGAAGCGGTCATTGCAGGATAGTCTGTTTCGACACCTGGCCGACGGGCACGGGGGAACCGATCCGGTTTACTTTTCCGGCGGCATCGGCGATCCCTGTCTGTTCCCCGTCCGGGAGTTTGGCAGGGTAATGCAGCGGGTTATTCGGCGGGACGGCATGGAAGGATTATCCTACGGCGAACCCAACGGATATTTGCCGTTGCGTAGGACAATCTCCCAGGTCATGACCAGTCTGGGAATCTGCATCAACCCGGAGAACATCCTGGTCACCACCGGCTCCCAGCAGGCGCTCAGTCTGGTCGTGCAGGCGCTGTTGCGCAGCGACGACATGGTGATTGTTGAACAGCCGACGTACAATGGCGCCCTCGATCTGTTCGAGGCCCTGCACATCAGGCCGATCGGCGTACCGGTGGATGAGCAGGGCATGTGCGTTGAGCAGCTCGAGCCGCTCCTGCAGACCTATCATCCCAAGCTGATCTATACCATTCCCAACTTCCAGAATCCCACCGGTGCCTGCCTGAGCAGCAGTCGCCGGAGAGCGTTGCTGGCCCTGGCGTTGCGCTATAACGTCCCGATCCTGGAAGACGATTATGTCGGTGATCTCCGGTATGACGGTTGTACCCAGCCGGCCTTGAAGTCGCTCGACCCATGCGGCACGGTGATTTACGTCAGCACTTTTTCGAAAATGCTGATGCCTGATCTACGCGTCGGTTTTCTGGCTGCCGATGGGCCGATTTACGAGACGCTGGTCAATCTCAAGTGTCTCAACGACCTGGCCACCTCCAACCTGACCCAGCGTGCGTTGAATTCCTTCCTCTCGGTCGGCAGCTATCAGGCCCATCTCCGCAAGACGATCCGCATCTACAAGAAGCGGCGGGAGGCGATGGTGGCCGCTGTCGATCGTTATCTGAACGGTTGTGTCGCGTATTCCGTCCCACAGGGCGGTTTGTTCCTCTGGCTCCGGCTCATCGGACAAGTCGACGGCGGTGCCCTGATCCGGCAAGCCGTCGATGCCGGTGTCGGCTTTGCCCCGGGGGCTGGCTTTTTCATCGACAAGTCGGCGGGGGAACAATTTCTTCGCTTGAACTATGCTTACCAGACCGAAGTGTCGATCGACAAAGGAATCCGGCGATTGGCTGAAGCGCTTGCCAGACTCAACTAACCCCCATGACCGATGGTCACAGCGAACGATGAAAATCGGCTCCTGGTCGGAAGGGTCGACCGGTCCTGCCTCCGGCTGCTGCGCTGCGGCCTGACCGACTGGCCTCCGAGGCCGGCAGACAGGCCATCCATGGCCTGGCCCCCGACTGCGGACGTCCTGTCCGCTCCCCTTCGGGCCTGATTCTCCGGCCGGCCGGGCCTTCGCGATGCAGCCTCCGGTAGAACCAACCAGCCAGGGGAGTTCAGACTGTGGAACCGATTTTAGT
>JAZBPM010000109.1:0-5609 GCA_036351615.1 Desulfofustis sp. | reverse complement strand
TTATATGAAAATCGGCGGGACTGGTTTTAACCTGTCCCCCGCTCACTTTCAAAAACCAACCGGCCTTTCCGACCACAGCGTTGATTTTCATCGTTCGTTGTGACCATCAGTCATGGAGGTTTTATGGAAATAACTAAACTGGTGCCGAAACAGCGCCGCGGCCTGGTGGTTGTGTTGACCGGCTACGGAAAGGGCAAGACGACCAGTGCCATGGGCATGGTGTTACGGGCGGTTGGACACGGTATGCGGGTCTGCGTGATCCAGTTCATGAAAGGCGATCTCTATACGGGCGAATGGGACGGCGTCAAACTCCTCGGCGACCAGGTCGAGTTGCATGTCACCGGCAAGGGATTCTGCGGTATCCAGGGCAATCCCTTTCCCCATGCCGAGCATCGCCGCAACGCTCAGGATGCGATCGACCTGGCGCTTGCGAAGATGAAATCGAACCGGTTCGATCTGCTGGTTCTGGACGAAATCAACAACGCTGTTCATCTTCGACTGGTCGATAGCGACCAGGTTCTGGCCCTTCTTGCCCAGCGGCCCGAGCAACTGCACGTGGTTTTGACCGGCCGGGACGCCCACGACGACGTTGTGGCGCAGGCCGATACGGTGAGTCGGGTTGACGAGATCAAACACGCGTATCGCCGCGATATCGAACCGCAGCCGGGGATCGACTATTGATCAAGGCCCCCATCAGAGTGGCCGCGGCCGTCTCTGGCTGAGGTAGACGCCGAACAGGACGAGCATCGAGGCGAAGTATTGGGCCAGCGTGAAGCGTTCGCCAAGAACGATGAAGCCGAGGGCCACCGCCATGACCGGGATCAGGTTGACGTAGGCCGACGCCTGGCTGGCCGGAATCATGCTGACGCCGTAGTTGAAGAGCAGGTAGGCGCCCAGGGTGACGAAACTGCCGAGGTAAAAAACGGCCAGCGCCGGCAGCGGGTGGAATTCGCGGGGCAGGTTGGTTTCCGGCGAGGCGAGGAAGAGGGCGAAAAAGGCGGCTCCCACCCAGCACTGCACGGCGGTCAGGAAAAAGGGCGAATAGCGGGCGCTGAGATGTTTCAGCGACAAGGTATAGCCGGCGGCGGCCACCATCGCCAGAAACTCGAAGAAATTGCCGAGCAGCGGCTGCGGCGCGTCGGCCGAGGAGTCGGCGGCCAGGCTGAGCCAGCAGGTGCCGGTAATGGCGACGGCAAAGCCGATCATGGTCTGGCGGGTAACGGTTTCTTTAAGAAAGACTTTGGCGCCGAAAGCGACCAGCAGCGGCAGCATGGCGGTGATCAGCCCGGCCTGGGAAGCCGAGGTCAGCTGCAGGGCCTTGGCCTCGAAAATGAAGTAGATGCATGGCTCGCAGATTGCCATGAATAAAAGATACTTGCCGTCGCCGGGGCGGTAGACGATCGAACGCAGTTTGCCGATCAGAAAGAGAAAACAGAAACTCCCGACGAGCATGCGGCCCCAGATGACCAGCATCGGGTCGTAGCCCGTGAAGGCGATTTTGAGGGCGATGAACGAGCTGGCCCAGAGCAGCATGGCGGAGGAAAGGCTGAGGACGGGCAGCCATCTGGCTTGTTGCGGCGACAATGCGGGTCTCCTGTTAGCGGCGAATCGGCCGGAAATGCCTGGCGGCGAAATGGCCGGGGCGAGGCCGGTGAATGTAGCACGGCGGGGAGAGAATTGCCAGTCTTGCCGGATACAGGGCTGTGCTTTCTGGCTGCCATGGTGTGCGTGGAAGCGTGGCTGACGGTTTGACCAAAGGATACGAGCACGACTTCCGCTTGTGCAGGAGTAGGCCCCCAATTATGATGAGAACGGCAGCATAGCACTTGACAGTGGTGACGGAAAACCGCTAAAAAGAACGAGTTGCGGACAGGTCGGCAGAAAGGGCCGACCCGGCCGATAGCTTGCAGTAGCTGTGTCGGGAAGACGTGGTACCGAGAGTGTTTTTCTCCAAACCTGAATGTGGGAGGTCGAACATGGTGAAGAAGATGCTGGCGGGCGTGATTGCGGGCTTCATGATGGCGGGCGTCGCGTTGGCCGACGACTGCACGAATCGTGGCACCCTCGATGAAATGTATTGCGACGAGAACAACGATCTCGTTGCCGATCAGCCAAAAGACCCAAATGACTGGAAAGACCCGGACACCCTGGTTTTTACCTATACCCCGGTCGAGGATCCGGCGGTCTATAAAGATGCTTTTGCCGATTTCCAAGAGTATCTGGCAGAACAGACGGGCAAGAAAGTCATCTACTATACCGTGCAGTCGAACTCGGCGGAAGTCGAGGCGATGCGTTCCGGTCGCCTGCACATTGCCGGTTTCTCCACCGGCCCGACCGGCTTTGCCGTCAACCTCGCCGGCTATGTTCCGATCGCCGTCAAGGGGTACGAAGATTCCTTCCAGGGTTACAACCTGATCGTCGTTACCAAGAAAGACAGCGATATTAATTCACTTGAAGATTTGAAAGGAAAGAATGTCGCTCATACCTCAGCTTCATCCAACTCCGGGAACCTTGCTCCCCGGGCTCTTTTCCCGAAGCATGGCATCGTGCCCGATCAGGATTACACGGTCATGTACTCCGGCAAGCACGATCAATCAGTTCTCGGCGTCGCCCACGGCGATTACGATGCCGCGCCGGTTGCCTCGGATGTCTTTGAACGGATGGCTGAAGCGGGCCGGATCAACAGAGACGATTTCAAGATCGTCTTCACCAGCCCGAGATTCCCGACTTCTTCCTTCGGCTACGCCCATAACCTGCATCCCGATCTGGTCAAGAAGATCGTCGATGCGTTCTACGCCTATCGCTTTCCGCCGGACATGCAGGAAACCTTCGGTGGTGCCGACCGTTTCTTCCCGGTCACCTATCTGAAAGACTGGGAGGTTATCCGTGACATCGCTGCTGCGACCGGAACGTCCTACAATCAGGACGGCCTGAAAAAGATGATCGAGAAAGAAGCCGCCGACAAAGCGAAAAAGAAGTAGCATAACTGGTTGACAAGCGCCGGTGCCTTCCTGCTCAGGGGCAGGCACCGGCGCCGCGCGGCATTCGGAACAGTAGAACCTCTAGCATCGGTTTTTCATGACAACCAGGACAGGCAACGCTCTCGCAGCCCAGCCCGAACGGTCCCTTCGCGTCGAACATCTGGTCAAGGCCTATCAGCCCGGCAAGCCGGTGCTCAACGATATCAGCTTCGAGGTGCGAGGCCAAAACAGCGTGGCTATTATCGGGCCGTCCGGTACCGGTAAGAGTACGCTGATCAGGTGCGTCAACAAGCTGATTCCGCCAACCTCCGGTGCGGTCTTTGTCAGCGGTGAGAATATCTCTCGTCTGTCCGGCCGGGCCTTGCGTCATGCCCGGCGCAAGATCGGCATGGTGTTCCAGGAGTTCAACCTCGTCGAGCGGTTGACCGTTATGGAAAACGTGCTTTGTGGTCGACTCGGCTACGTTTCCGTATGGCAGGCCTGGCGTCGGACCTATCCCCAGGACGACATCGACCGGGCCTTCGCTCTGCTCGAGTCGATCGGGCTTGCCGATTTTGTCCACCAGCGGGCGGACAGTCTGTCCGGCGGACAGCGGCAGCGGGTCGGTATCGCCCGGGCGATTATGCAGGAGCCCCACGTGCTCCTTGCCGACGAACCGACTTCATCGCTCGATCCGAAGACCAGCGTCGAAATCATGGAGGTGCTCGTCCAGTTGTCCGAGGCTCACCAGATCCCGTTGATCATCAATATTCACGACGTCGAGTTGGCCAGACGATTCACGTCGCGCATCATCGGCCTGTCTCAGGGCGGCATCGTCTTTGACGGACCGCCTGCGGAGTTGTCCAATGATCACCTGAAAACTATCTACGGCGGCGAGGCCTGGCTGCAATGAGCGGTGCCGAAGCTTTTTGCAGGGAGCGGCCGTTCAAGGCCAACTGGCCGGTCCGCTGTGCCTGGTTCGCGGCCATCCTCTATGCGTTGTACGCGGCCAATTATCTCGATGTTTCCTGGGCCCGCTTCGTCGTCGGTCTCGGCAACGGGGCGACGTTTCTGGCAGAGATGGTGCCGCCCGATTTTTCCCGCTGGCAGCTGCTGATCGATAACCTGATCGAGACCGTAGAGATCGCCATTATCGCCTCCGCCTTCGGAGTGCTCTTTTCCCTGCCGATCGGCCTGCTCGCCGCCCGCAATCTGCTGCCCTCCTGGGTCACCTGGCCGGCCAGGACCTTTATTGCGCTCTGCCGCTCGTTTCACCCGGTCATTTTTGCGATCCTGTTCGTCAAGGCGGTCGGCTTCGGTCCACTGGCCGGCATCCTGACCCTGGTGTTCGCCTCCATCGGATTTATCGGCAAACTTTTTGCCGAGGCCATCGAGGAGATTTCGCTCAAACCGGTCGAGGCCCTGCGCGCCTCGGGTGCGCCGTTTATCAGCGTCATCATCTACGCGGTCCTGCCGCAGGTGCTCAACCGCTTTATCGGTTTTGCGTCTTACCAGTTCGACGCCAACCTGCGTAACTCGACGATGGTCGGAATCGTCGGAGCCGGCGGTATCGGTGGTACGATGTTTGCCGCTTTTCAGCGCTTCGACTACGATTTCCTGGCAGCCATCCTGATCTCCATCATCGGGCTGGTGATGCTGTCCGAGTTCATTTCGATACGGATCAAACGGGTGTTTCAGTGACGACGGCAGACCACTATCACTGGCAGCGCTTCACTCTTCGCGAGCGGTTGGCGCGCTTTGCCGTCTTCCTCGGGTTCGCAGTCGCCCTGGCGGCATCGATGCGGACGGTCGAAGTGATTCCCGAGTTCCTCTACGATGCCCCGACCCAGGTTCTCGACCTGTTCAAACGGATGTGGCCGATCGAATACAGCTACTATCCGGAGGGGGTGCATCACGCGTTGATGGAGACGTTGCATATCGCCTCGCTCGGCACCCTGTTGGCCATTGTCATGGCTATCCCGGTAGGGATCCTCGGGGCAAGCAATATCGTCCGGGTGCCGGCTCTGAACTGGCTGGCCAAGCTGATTCTGGTGTCGTCGCGGTCGGTGAACACCCTCGTCTGGGCGCTGCTCTTCGTCGCGGTGTTCGGTCCCGGAGCGCTTGCCGGCACGATCTGTATCGCCTTTCGTTCCATCGGCTTTGTCGGCAAGCTGTTTGCCGAGGCCCTCGAGGAATGTGATCCAGGACCGATCGAAGCCCTCACCGCTGCCGGTGCTCCGTGGCCGAGCGTCTTTCTCAAGGGATTCTGGCCGCAGGCAGCGCCGGCTTTCTGGGGGATCGCGCTGTTTCGATGGGATATAAATGTTCGGGAATCGGCGGTGATCGGGCTGGTCGGCGCCGGCGGCATCGGCATGGTGCTGGACACAGCGATGAACCTGTTTCACTGGGACCGAGTCGCTCTGGTGCTGCTCAGCATTTTTTCGGTGGTCATTATCGCCGAACTGGTGGTCACCAATATCCGCAAACGGATAATCTAACCCAACGGGGGACAGGTTTTAACCTGTCTCCCGCTAACTACCAACGGCGAGAGAGGTTTCAACCTGTCCCCCGCTAACTACCAACGGCGAGAGAGGTTTCAACCTGTCCCCCGCCAACTACCAACGGCGGGACATGTTTAACCTGTTCTCC
>JAZBPM010000108.1:0-7357 GCA_036351615.1 Desulfofustis sp. | reverse complement strand
GGTTCCCTGCTCAATTCCGCTTCGAGATAGTCGTCAAGTTCGATCTTGCCTTTCTTGATCGGGCTCTGCGACATCTCCCGCCGCGCCAGATGCAGGTGGGAACTGCACAGCGGATAATCTTGCTCCGAGACAATCGAGGCAAACAGGGCATTGATCTCCTCGGCCCGGGCCAAAAACTGTTTGGGCCGTTCTTTGAGAAGTCGCTGCAGCCCACCGGGGTTCCCAAGCGCCTCGAGAATACCGCTCATGGTTTTCATGTTGAACTTGAGAAAACGCTCCTGCTCCGCGGCGGACAGTGAGCTGATGGTTTTAAATGTCTTGAGCACCATCAATTCCGTGCTGCGCAGAGATAGCGCCTTGGCAACAAAGGCCGCGAAATCGGCAGGGGTACTGCACAGACCTTTGGCCGCTTCGATAACCTTGGTCGCGGTGAGGCCTTCCTCCCGCGGGGCACTCTCCAGCGTCATCTCGATGATCTCGTTGATATCACCGCTGGCCAGCTGCCCGGTCACCTCGAGGACCTTGAGTCGTTTCGAGCGAATCAACGCCGGATCGAGCAGATCCAGCCGATTGGTGGTCAGCACCGTAAACACGCGCGACAGGGGCTGTTCGCCGTCGATAATATTGAGAAACGTATTGGTCAGCCGATCGGCCGGCGCACCGCCGATACTGCTGCGCCGTGGGGCAAGGGCGTCGCCCTCGTCGAAAAAGACCACGGCCGGAGCGATCATCTTGGCGATGTCATAGATTTTCGTCAGATTCTCTACGGCACCGTCAACCGGACTAGCCGGGTTGTGGAGGATGCTCGGATTGGCCGAGACATCGTGAATGGTTTCGTTGTCACTGAGCCAGGTTCGGACCAGGAAGGTTTTGCCGCTGCCCGGCGGGCCATTGAGTACGACACCCTTTTCCTCTCTGATTTGATAAAGCAGGCAATTATTGGCCATCTCGGAAAAAGTATGCTTTACCTCGCCGGCATAGTCGTCCCAATGGGCCGAACGGTCTATACGGTTGACTACCTTCTTGAACAGATCGCCGAACGAATTTTTCGCCACCAGTTCGAAGGCATGGCGCACCAGCAACGAATCGTCGAGGTAATCGGCCTGAAAAGAGCCCTTGATCGACACGATATAGCCGACCAGCTTGCGTGTATAAGCAGGTGTAATCTGCAGGGACCGCTCCTTGAAGATGTGGTAGAATTTGCCGACGGCGTTTTTCAAGTCCTCTTCGCTGATCCACTGGATGCCGGGAAAATCGTGATAACGGTCGCTGGCGGCAACCCGGATATTGTTGCGCATCAGCTCGATGCGAACGATTTCCTGCAAGTTGGCCTTGCTGCGCCAGTATTCGGAAACATCGATGATCGTCCCTTTCTCGACAAAACGCCGATAGATTGCCGAATCGAAAACTTCCGGCTGGTCCGATGTGGCGATCAGGATACAGTCGCGACCGCCGCTGATGATTTCATCGATAATGATGTTGGAGCTATCGACCAGCGTCCCCTGTTGCCGCTCGACACCACCGCTGACGCCACTGCTTTCCTTGCGGGCAAAGGCGGAGTGCGCCTCCTCGAGATGCCTGATACAGGTGAATTTCGGATTGCCGAAGGCACGCCGCAGATAGTTGCCGGGCTCCCCGGACAGGGCGGTCTGGAAGTCGTTCGGGGTGATCCGCGCGTAGTCGACGATGAGGCTTTGTTCCTCCAGTTCGCTGAGGTTTTTGCCGATCTGTCGCCGGAACAGCAGATTGACCAGGGGAATCCGGGAAAAAAACTTGTAGCGGCGCAATCGCCGGCGCCGCTCGATGGCCAGGGCGAGATCGGGGGATACGTCTTCGAGTCGTTTCCAAAACGGCACCGAAGACATCACACTGGCTCGTTTCTGCCGCAGGTCGACTTCCGGCTGGGCCTCATCGGAAAAAAATACCTGTTCGATCGTCCTGGTCGCCGTTGCCGTCTTGCCGCTGCCGCTCGGTCCGACCAACAGAATGATTGGAGCCTGCGGCACCTCCGGGTCACTGGTGTATTCCTTGCGCAGATGAGCTCGATAGATCTTTTCAAAGAGACGCCGCAGCTCCTGCGGCAGATGAACGTCGGAAAGTTCCCTCTCGAGACGGGCGAGCATGTAAGCGTGGTCCTTGGGACTCAGCTCCTTCTCCAAGATATGGTTCCAGGCCTTGCGTGGCACCGTCTGGCCTGAGACCTCGAAACGTTTCTGCCAATCAGTGAGGATGTGCGGGTCTTTCAGGATGTGCAGGTCACGTTTTTTTGCGGTTAACAAAAACCAGCCGAGACAGCGGCTCAGCAACCGGAAAAACGGCGGCGGCGGACGATACTGTTTGAGACGGGCCCGCATGAATTCTTTGGTCTCGTGGGGCCACGAAGCGACCAGGTCGTCAATCTCGGCGATGCGCTTTTCCGGCAGCCGGATCAGGCGGACCCGCTTGGTTAACCGTCTCGGCATGACCGATTCACCGTTCGTCCTTCGGTGCGGCTGCCGGCAACGGCAGGGTTATCGCCCCCGCATCGGTATTCTGTATGACCACGGTGTTTTGGCCGGTCTGGTTTTTTTCATAGGCTGAGGCCCACTTTTGCTGGCTGAGAAACTGCAGGATGACCGCATCGGTGGCTCCGTCCGACCGCCCAATCTCCTGCTGCAACGAACGAATACTTTCCAGGTACGCGGCATACAGTTTTCTGATCCGGCTCGCTTCCTGATCGGCGGCATAATTCTCCGCTTCGGCAATCAGTTCGCGTCGCTTTTTCTCTTCCGACGCCTCCACCAGCTTATCACCGAAATGCGTTTCCCGGAGCACGAAACTGATGATTTCAATGCCGTATTTCTGCTCCAGCGTCGGCCCACCCTCGTTGATCGGCTGAGATTTAAGGGCCAGGAAGATACGCTCTTTGACGAGCGGCCTGTTGCTGATCAATTGATCGACCGATTCCGCCTGCATCAGGTCCTTGACGATACCGTCGTAATCGCCCTGCAACAATGTCAGCGGAGATTGGTTTTCGATCGCCCAGGTCTTCAGATCACGAATCCGATAGGTGAGCAGGGCCGACGTCCACAGGGCAACATTTTCACTTGATATGATCCGCATCGGCTCGGCCATGCCGCCCAGGTACATGCTCTGATTCATCAGGGTCACTTCCTGCTCGATACGGGTAAACAACGGCAGCCTAACGTGCCAACCAACCTCGGTGACCGGCTGGCGAATCCCGCCCAGTTTCTCCAGCACGACGGCATGGTTCATCTTGACCTTGAAGATCGTCCTGGTAGCGTACACCGCGGCCACCAGGCCATAGACAACGGCTGCCAGCACGACCGCCAGCAGGAGAAGCCGGCCGACACGAAAGACAAATGCCCGCTGAACCAACCTGGAAACAGGCCTGTCCGCCATAGGTGCCCCCTTTGTCGTCGAGAGAAAGAGACAACCATGCCCGATGTTGCCCAGACGGCGTTGCCCGTCCCCTCTTTCTTTTTTTCTGATGACTTTTCGGAAAGGCGCTACAAAACAGGTAAAAACACCTCTTCTTCAACAGTAGCGAAACAAATCGGCCCTGTCAATCTCAAGGAGTGTAATGATCTCTCCGGCCAGACATTCGCTTCCGGGTGTGGTGGACGAAAACGCCAACAGCTTTTATATGAATCGGCGGGACTGGTTTTAACCTGTCCCCGCTAACTTTCACGAACCGGATCTTCCGGCCACGGCGCAGATTTTCATTGTTCGCTGTGACTCTCTGTCATGGGGGTTATCTAAAGCGGCTTGTCACGCTGTGGATCGAGGTTGAGCGCCTGGTGCACGTAGGGCAGCAGGTTGTCGACGATGACCCGATAGCCCTGTTCGTTGGGGTGAATGGTATCCTGCTGGTTGAGGTCTCGGACCATGGCCACGTCCTCCAGGAAGAACGGCATGAAGGTCACCGGGTAGCGTTCTGCCAGCCGTGGATAAACCGCGTTGAAGGCAGCCCGGTAATCGTCGCCGAGGTTGCTTACCATCTGCATGCCGACGAGCAGCACGCTGATATCATTGGCCAGCAGGGACTCGATGATCGCAGCCAGGTTGTCGTACAGCAGTTCCGTTGAAATACCGCGAAAGCCGTCATTGGCGCCGGTTTCAACGATTACCAGGTTCGGTCGACTGTTGATGATCCAATCGATCCTGGAACGCGCCCCGCTGCTCGTCTCCCCGCTGACGCCGGCATTGATGACCCGATAGTTCAGTCCCGCCGCCTGTAACCTGCTCTCCAGCAGGGCGGGATAGCTCTTCTCAGGGGCCACGCCGAGACCGGCTGTCAGACTATCGCCCATGGCAACGATGACCCCATCATACACCGGCTCTGCGACAACGGCCGGCTCGCGCCGCTGATCGCGCTGCTCTCGGTCACAGCCCACCAATAATCCTGAAACAACGACTAACATGACAACGAGGATCTCCGGCATCTTCAGCATCGATCGCATAACGGGCAGCTCCACTGGCGATTAACCATTTTGCCGATAGAGAAAGGTGATCGGTTTCTGCCGGACAATGCTCAATGAACTGAGCAGTCCAATGCCCACAACCGCGGCGCAGGTCGTCAGGATCATGATCACCAGCGCGCCCCCATGCAGGCGAAAGGCGATATTGAACCAGGTGCTGCAGATCAACCAGGAAGAAACAATGGCCACGGCCGCTGCCAGGAACGAACTGATCATACCGAGCAGCAGGTTTTCATAAACAGTGATCGACAAAACGAAACGGGTCGTGCCACCAACGATTTTATAGTAGGCGCAATCCCTGATCCGCTCCAGTCTGGTTGCCAATACCGAACCGACGAGGATCAAACAACCGGCAACGATTGAAAACAGTGAAAAAAAGGTGATGACCCTGGCCAGTCGATCAATCAGTTCGCCAAGCCGGACGACAGTGTCGGCAACGTTGAGGGTGCTGACGTTGGGCAGCGCGGTAACGATACGGGTAATGGTCTCGTCGATATCATCTTTCTCCAGATGCAGGGCGGCAAAAAACGTGTGCGGCGCTTCGTCGAGCACCTCTTCGGCAAAGACGAAATAGAAAAAAGGGTAGAGCTTCGACTTGGTCCGGCTCCTGATGCTGGTAACTTCAGCGGTCATCGGCAACCCTTGAATGGAAAAATCCAACCGGTCGCCCAGATCGATATCGCCGATCTCGGCAATAGTATCGAGCACCGACACTTCGACCACGTCCGACGCCGGCCGTGAAGCCTCAAAGAGGCGCTCACCGCGAATGATAATCTCGTCGTCGAGCAGCGTATCGCGATACGTCAGGTTGAATTCCCGGGCCAGACTGTCGCTTCTTCGCTGATTTTCCCGCTCGTAGTCGATCGCCTCCCCGTTGATCGACATCAGGCGGCCGCGCACCACGGGAAACAACTCAGCTTCTCTGCCGACGGCGGCAAAAAAAGCTTCCTCTTGCCCGCGCTGAATATCGAGGCTGAACAGATTGGGAGCATCTTTGGGATAAGAGGTGATAAAGGAGGCAACCAGGTTGAACTCGAGCAAAAAGATGGTCAGCAATACCGACAGCGCCGAGGCCAGGGTTACGATGATCGACCGGGTGGCATTGCCCGGGCGAAACAAACTCCTGAAGGCCTGACGCAGCGCCACATTGTTGACAGGCAGCGCTCGCAACAACCGCAGTACGAGACTGGTCAGCAGAAAAATAATGGCAATAAACCCCAGGCAGCCGAGCATGAAGACCAGCCCGGTCTGGACATCTTCCAGTTGCCGGACCACCAGCAGGCCGAGGAAGGCTACCACCAGCGCCGCCAGCAGATAGGTTGCCGGCTTGCCGACATTTCCGGTCAAATCAAGACGGAGCAGCGCCACCGGCCTGATGGCCGCGATGCGATAAAGCGGCAGGCTGGAAAAGAGGACCACCACGAGCAGGCCGATCAGCATCCCCTCGACGAGATCGCCGATCGTTACGCCAAGCATCAGCTCCGGTGGGATGATCTCCCCGAAAAGCAGCGGAAATGTCGATTTGATGATCAGGCCGGCAAGCACGCCGGCGATAGCGCCGATCAGGCCGAGCAGCATGGTGAGAGCAAGGTAATGCAGGAGCAGGAAGCGGTACGTCGCCCCGACCGTTTTGCCGATGGCAATGGTATATTGCTTCTGGCGCAACAGTGCCGACAGAGAACTCTGCATGCCGATACCGCTGAGAAGCAGCGTAAAAATGCTAACAAATGAAAGAAAAAACAGCATGTTATCAAAGAACCGCTTAACCTGTGACCGGGCGGTTGTCGCCGTTTCGACCCGCTCCTGTCCGGCTGTGGCCACTTGGCTCAGCGTTGCGGCTATCTCCCGGGCCTGTTCCGGGTCCGGTAACCGGAGCAGAATCTCGTAGTGCGATCGACTGCCGACGCCGAGCAACCCCATCTGCTCGAGATCGGCGGTCGAGGTGAAGATACGCGGACCAAGGGAAAAAATCGATACCGGCCGGGACGGATCGTAATCTATGGTGTCGCCAATGGTCAAAACGGCCGTGCCGATGCGCAGGCGATCGCCGATGCGCAGTGAAAGACGGGACAACACCTCGGGCGCGACCACGACAGTGCCGGCCTGCAGGACCTCGCCAAACGGCCGACCGGAGGTCAGGTCAACCGAGCCGTAGAGTGGATAACCCGGTGCCACGGCCATGATATTGACGAATAATGAACCTTCGGCACCCTCCGGGCGAACCACCGAATTGAACCCGTAAACCCTTACCACATCCGCTCCGGTCTGGCTTTGGATGTCGCGAACCGCCTGTTCGAGCGGTTCGCTGATCGGATAGTGGGAGTGGATGATCACATCCCCGCCATGCAGCTTCTGGGCGTCATTGAGCAGCGAACGGTGGACGTCGGAGCGAAAGCTGTTTAAGGCCGTCAGCGTGGCAATCGACAGTGCCACACAGAGGATGAAAGTCAGCGCCTGTGCCCCGCCGTAGCGCAGTTCCCGCAAAACGAAGCGTGCCTGGATCATGATACCTCACCCGAGACCAGACGGCCGTCAGCCAGTCGCACCTCTCGGTCGGCCTGCTGGGCGATCTCCCGACTATGGGTGGCCAAGACCAGCGTGGCACCGCGCTCGCGTTGTAACTCGAGCAGCAGGCTCATGATCTCCCGGCTGTTCGTCGAATCCAGGTTGCCGGTCGGTTCATCGGCAAACACGAGCGGCGGGTCATTGATCAGAGCCCGGCAGATCGCAACCCGCTGTTTCTCTCCGCCGGACAGCTCCGATACCATGTGCTGCCGCCGCATCGACAAGCCGACCCGCTCCAGCAGCCGGGCCGCCTTGTCACCGGCTGCCGGGTCCTTTTTCAGCTCCGCCGGGAACATCACATTCTCCAGAGC
>JAZBPM010000107.1:0-2325 GCA_036351615.1 Desulfofustis sp. | reverse complement strand
CGTTTCATCTCTGAACGGGACAGGCACACTCCACTTCAACGATGGCGCCCTGATCGGTCTCGACCTGGCCCGGCTGGCCCGCACCATCACCTCCGGATTTTCCCTCGATGAGCAGGGCGAACGTCCGCGCACCGATTTCTCCGAGCTGAGCCTGCCCTTCTCCATCATCGATGGCCTGGTCACCATACCGGAAGCGACCCTCAAGTCACCGTTTATCAGGGCAACCGCCAGCGGAACCGCCAACCTGGTGGTTAAATCGCTTGATCTGCGCCTCAGACCGGAGCTGGTGGCCACCATCAAGGGTCAGGGGGACGAGGAGCAACGATCCGGTCTCGCGGTTCCCGTGCTGGTCCGCGGAACCTTCTCCGACCCGGCGTTCCTGCCGGACCTCGAGGCTCTTGCCAGAGAGCAGCTCCTGAATCGGCAGGATGTCCAGGACATCATCAAGGACGGTACCATCACCCCGGAACGCCGCGAACAACTCAGTGAAGAAGTGGAAAAGGCCAAGGGACTACTGAAAGGACTCTTCGGCAATTGAGCGGTGCCGTGCGGACCGGTCGGCAGGTCGGTCCGCAGGCTGTCTCAGGGTTGCAGCAGCTTGAGGTCCAGCGGCGCCTCGTCGGCCCGCTTTGCCGTGGTGTCGCAGATCTCGTAAAGGATCACCTCCATCACATGCCAGACCGCCACCCCTGAGCGGATGCAGCCGGTAACCGTCTTCTCCCCGCGACCGCAGGCCAGGTGCATATGCAACAGCGGCTGACCGTCCTCGTCGCGAAACAGTGTCCCGGTTCCGGTTATCTCATGGGCGTGCTCCAGAATCGTCTGCATCGGTCGCAACGGCAAACCGCGGTCCGTTTCCGGGCCGACCACGAGACGACTGCCGCGATCGGCACCACCGACGATAATCAAGGCCGCCGCCTCGATCGCCTGTTCCTTTGCGAATCGTTCAATCTCCTGATGGACGATATCGCCATCTTCCAAGCGCAGGATAAATACCCGGCCCTGCCGTGCCTCTGAAAAACGCATATTCGCTCTCCGGCTGTTCGGTAGTCGCTACCACAGGCAGAACTTCCCGGGCTGGTTGATTCTCTCGGAGGCTGCATCGCGGAGGCCCGGCGGGGCGGAGAATCAGGCCCGAAAGCTTCACGCCAGGCTATGGATGGCCTGTCTGCCGGCCTCGGAGCCCAGTCGATCAGGCCGCAGCGCAGCAGCCGGAGGGAGAAGCAACCAGCCCATCCGACCACGATACCGATTTTCATGGTTCGTTGTGACGCCCCGTCATAGGATTATATACCATTTCTCCCTCACCCGGCAATGGTCCAGCCAATGACGCCCCGATGATGAGCATCGGGGAAACCGCTTGACTAATTCGTATTTTGTAATATATTATTGTAGGATAATTTATTGTGAAATGATGTGCTGCCCAGCACCGAGCGCATTCCTCTCTACCGCCGATTTTCTCGACGGTGTTTTTAAGGTTGACCACTGAAACTGGACACTGAATTCACGCTCGCGGAGGTGCGTGACTGTCATGAATAATAATCATAACAATTCGGACAACAGCGAACCAATCGAGAAGATCGCCGTCAAAAACCTCTACAAGATTTTCGGCCCGGAACCACAGCAAGCCTTGGACCTTCTCAAGAAGGGTAAAAACAAGGAAGAGATTTACGAAGAGACCGGGCACACCGTCGGCGTCCAGGACGCCAGCATGAGCATCAATCAGGGCGAGATTTTCGTCGTCATGGGCCTTTCGGGCTCAGGCAAGTCGACGCTGGTGCGGATGTTCAACCGGTTGATCGAACCGACATCGGGCCAAGTGATCGTTGACGGCGAGAATGTGATGGCGATGAACCATAACCAGCTGGTCAACTTTCGTCGCTCCAAGACGTCCATGGTTTTTCAGTCTTTTGCACTGATGCCGCATCTCAATATCATCGACAACGTCAGTTTCGGCCTCGAACTGTCCGGCATGAGCAAGGACAAACGGCGGGAACGGGCTCTGGTGGCCCTTGAGCAGGTCGGTCTGGAGAGTTGGGGGAATGCATACCCCCGGGAACTGAGCGGCGGTATGCAACAGCGGGTCGGACTGGCCCGCGGCCTGGCCGTCGACCCGGCCATCATGCTGATGGACGAGGCCTTTTCCGCCCTTGACCCGCTGATTCGTACCGAAATGCAGGACGAACTGCTCAAACTGCAGGATCAGCACCAGCGCACCATCATCTTTATCTCCCACGATCTTGACGAAGCACTGCGCATCGGCGACCGCATCGCCATCATGGAAGGCGGCCGGGTCGTACAGGTCGGTACCCCCGAGGAAATTTT
>JAZBPM010000106.1:0-4140 GCA_036351615.1 Desulfofustis sp. | reverse complement strand
TTCTTTTCAGAATCTCGGCGAGATACAACCCGGACTCATCACCGGCAAAGATCAGAGCCTGGATCCTTATGGACTTTTCGGCTTGTTCCAACAGCTGCGCACGGGCGGTAAACGACATGTCACCGTTTTCCAGTAAAGCGAACTGGTTCTCTTTCGGTTCATGGGTCTTGAAAAGTCCAAGGCGGGCGACCTCTTCAAGTGGACTGCCGGTATATTCCTCATCCGGACCGAAGACGGGAGCCAATGACCCGCTATCCTCGGCAGCATTCAGCGGTGGCATCGAAAGCACTTCGGCGAAGTTTTCCGCAGGAGGTGGAGCCTTATGTGACATGCAGCCCGAAAGGGCCAGCACAATCAGGATATCAAGGATAAGACGGCGATATTTGCTCATAATCAATCCCTTATTGCGCATCTCCGGCAATGCATGAGTCGGAACGGATACATCTGGCCATAATTCAAAATCGCAACTGTCCGTGGCAGAAATGCTCTGCGGATGCGATGCGTGTCTCACGCAGGGTTAAAAAGCAAATCGCTGCATCACTGCATCAACCCGGCTTCCCGGTAGTACTTGACTGCTCCGGGATGCAAAGGGGCATGGAGTCCCTCGAGCATTCCTTCCTTGGTTAAAACCGAGAGGGCAGGATGCCTCTGTCGCAACTGTTCGAGGTTTTCGAAGACCTCTTTGGTCACGACATAAACGATCTGCTCCGATACCTCGGATGAAGTGCAGAAAGTCGCTAATACGGCCAGCGTATCAACATCCGGGAGCGGTCCCGACAAATCGGGATAAAGCTGCTGCATCGGGATTTTGTATCGAGTGTAATACACCTTTTCAGTCACGAGTTTTTCAACGGCAGGACCCGAAATCGGAACGACATGGGCCTTGCGGGGACCGGAAAGACCCCTCTGCACGGTTTCGTTGGGATGTCCGACCGTAAAGAAATACGCATCGATAAGATTGTCCTGGAGCAGAACTGGTGCCTCGGACGCGTAAACGGTTTCTGCCTCGATATCCTTTGCGGGATCGAGGCCGAAGGCTTGCAGAATATTGATAATCACACGGTGTTGACTCGATCCCGGGTTGCCGAGGCTGACCCTTTTCCCCTTGAGGTCTTCGATGGTATTGATTCCGGCATCGTCTGCCGCCACCAGGGTGACCGACTCAGGGTACATGCTGAAGACAGCTCTCAGTTCTTCCTGAGGCCCCCTCTCTTGCCATTCGGCCTCTCCGGAGACAGCATGATATTGTTTGTCGGCCTGTGACAGGCCGAAATCCATATATCCGGCCATGATCGCGTTCAGGTTGAAGGTCGAACCGGGGGTCGCTTCAATCGTAGCCCGGATACGGTAATTATCGCGCTTGGCGTTGACCATCTCGGCAAGCGACAGGCCGGTGGGGAAGTAAACCCCGGAGAAGTCTCCCCCGCCGATGCTTACAAAGACCTCTTCGGATCTGACCATGGCAGGTCCGCCCAGGATGAACACACAAGCGACGAGAAAAGTGACAAAGGCAGGAATTCGATTACTTTTCATCCCAACCTCGGCTCGCTGGCGGCGGACAGCATCATATGTAACGGACCCATTTGTCTCTGGTTCTTGTTGTCACTAAAATGTCTGGTCACTCTTCGAAGGCCCCATGTGGAACGTTTTGGGCCTTTCCCAGTCAAGGGTCTTGATCTGGTTCAGGGCGATCGGACCTTGCTCGAAGAACAGCACAACTCGATAACCATCAGTGAAATAAGGATCCCCGGTTAGATTTTCCCGTGGTCTGGAGGGTCTGGCCATCCCAACCCCTTTGACCCAACCGACGCTGGCAAGCTTCTGTGAGAACAACAGATCCTCGACCAGGGAATGTCTTGCTTCATCGATGTCGGGGTCGATCTTGTGAGTCACCGGAGGCCGGGCTTTCAGGGTAAATCGCACGCCGATATCCCGACTGATTTGACCGAGAAAAACAGGCTTGCCTTCGTAGCGAAACGGGCTGTACCACAAACGCAGATGGTTGCGTTCGTGAATATCATGACGGGGTTTCTGACGTGCGAAATCCTGATGCCGGCCAAAATAATAGAGCGGGCTGACGGGAGAATAGCGGTATCGCGAACCGAACAGGAAAGATTTGATGGTTTTCCAGACGGCCGTAGAATAGGTCTCTTCGGCCGGCAGCCAGCCCTGCCGTACAAAAGCAGCGACGATGTCCTTGAATTCCCCGATGATCACAAGATTTGCCGGGTCGCCATTATGCAGGCCTTCCCGGTCAGTGGTGCAGCATGGCAGGTTCTCCAATGCAGCCTTCAGCTCCTCTTCGTTCAAATTCGCAACCTGGTCCGCCGGATACAGGCTGTCGAAATCCACCAAGTGATAATCAACCCGCATACCGGGGATCTGCACGAAAAAAGTGAAGAACTTGACCTGTTCCTCGGCAACAAGGTCAACCTGCACCACTTTTTCACCTTCGTCAAGATTCGTAAATATGAAACCCGATACAGCCGTATTGGGCAGGATCGGGTTTCTGAAGCTCATCGACCGATAATAATTCTCCAATTTACTGCGATAGGATTGGAAGAAGCCGCTGCCAACCGCATAGGCCGTTTCCAGGGGTGAGAAATGATTCGGGTCGGTCCCCGCCGAAATGAGAAAGTAATTATCATCGCTGTGATTCTCAATTTTCACCCATACGGGCTGAATCTCTCTTCTGAACAGATCTGCCTCGAATAATTGCTTGACTTCATCTGCGGTCGGCACTGCGACAGACACCCTGATGTCCTGATCGGCAATGGTTTGCGCGCGATCACGGAATCTGACTTCATTGATCGAGGGCGGATCAAATGATGCGGGAGTCTGCAAGGCTGTGCAGCCGGACAGTGCCCAGAAAAAGAGGGATAAAGCGAAGGCTGCATTGAATCGACAGGTCATGATGAAGAAGTCTCTCCAACGATCACTTATCTATCGTCTCAGTTTAATATATCACAGGATGGGCCCAGCGATATTCTCGTCCGGCATTAACGGGTTGACTGGGCATTCAGCTAAAAATGATGATGCACAATAACCCTTGCAGGAAAAACCAGCTGGATGGATTAAGAATAATTCCGCAACTTCTTGGAATGCAAGCACAAAATGACAACGAGCCCTGAGTAAAGCAGCCCATTCTTGTTGAATGGCAGATTTATCACTTGAAAAATATACCGGAAGCAGTTACTGATAATTAACCTGTTTTTACTACAGGCCCTGCTGACGCGGCCTCTGGGGATTGGCTCCAGGGGCCGCTTCTATTTGCGGCCGCCGGCCAGGACAGAAATTTCTCGCCACCCCATTCCCGCCCAGTCGTCATTGCAAAACGGCCTCGCCTCAGTTTCTTTGTCATATTCCGGGTCATCAGCGGTTGCACTGTTATATTCGATTGTTTCTGATCGACCCGCGTATTTCTGTTGACAGCGTGTAAAAACGGCGTATAAGTCCGATTCGAAAAGGGGATGATCAGGCCTGCCTGCTGCAGTCGCGATCATTCCCCCGTGAGGCTGCTGTCATGTTTCTAATCCGCCGCGTTCATGACGGGCTGCGTCCCGTCAATCAGTCTGCCATCACCCAGGCGCAGCAAATTCTCAAAGATCAGTTTCCATTGCTGTCGCAACGCGATGTCGAAAAGATCCCGGAGCTGCTTCGCAATCCCATGAAGCAGGGTTTCCGGTCGATCCTCTATGTGGTCGAGGATCTCCGTCAAAAAGTCCTCGGGTTCGCCCTGCTTTCCCACGAGCCGGACCTGAACTTCTGCTTTCTGGATTACATCGCCACTGCCAGGCATACCGGTGGCGGCGGGATCGGCGGGGCCCTCTACGAGCATGTTCGCGAAGAAGCCTTGCTCATGCAGGTTGTCGGCATATTCTTCGAGTGCCTGCCTGATGACCCGGCCCTCTGCACAGATCCGATAACCCTCAAACAGAACCAGGCCCGCCTCAAGTTCTACGAACGATATGCCGCGTTCCCGATCGTCGGCACGGCCTACGAAACGCCGGTCAAGCCGGATGACGACAACCCGCCCTACCTGGTTTTTGATGGCCTCGGCCAAGCCGAACCATTATCCATGGCTGCGGCCCGGATGATTGTCCGGGCTATCCTCGAACGCCGCTACGGCGAGCTTTGTCC
>JAZBPM010000105.1:0-3407 GCA_036351615.1 Desulfofustis sp. | reverse complement strand
GAAATTGGGAGACCTTTGTATCACTATGGGAAAAACATTTTCTCTCAAGCGAGAGCTGGATCGAATCATTCCCAGACATTAGCTTCTCAGCATCCTGGTATTACCTGTCGGCCATTGAGATCATCGAAAATATCTATTTACATTTTCATGCGTTTTGATACAGTAATCAGAAGGGGGATAAAAGGCTCGTATGCATAATAAAAACAATGCGTTACGCATGCAACGACCAACCAAACCACTACCCACACGTGGTCACCGACACCGCTGGTTTTGGCTTTGAGGACATAAGTTCCTTTCCACCTATCTGGATAAGCCACTATCAGAGTGCCGTGCATATCTCTCTCCGGCAACAGAGTCACATCATTCAGAACGGAACCGCCTTGGAGGTGCAGACAGCGTTTGAACCCTTATCTCATTTCCAAACCCATCGATCCTGATCGCTCCAAAATTTTCTGCTCCAGCAGTAGCAGCTATGCTCTGCCGGCGCTGCAGTCTTGACCTATCAGATAAGACCAGGAAGAATAACGCTAATGAGCAGGCTTAGAGCCTGACCGAAGGGGAGATCGTCAACCAGTAACCTATAAGGAGGAAACATGCTATTGAAGAAAATTGCTTTCTTGGGTATTGCCGCCATCTCGGCCGTCGGCATTCTTGCCGCTCCAGCTGTCGCGGGGAAAAAAGACGATACGCTCAATGTCGCCTTTGAAAAGGAGTTGGAAAGTCTCGACTGGTATTACAACACGGCCCGGGAGGGGATCGTGATATCAAGGCATGTGTACGACCAACTAATTTTCCGTGACCCGGAAACCTTCGAGTACAAACCTCTGCTGGCCACCTCCTGGAAATGGCTCAATGACACCGAAATGGAACTGGAACTGCGGCAAGACGTCACGTTCCATAACGGCGCCAAGTTCAGCGCCGACGATGTAGTCTACGTATTCAACTACGCCGCCAACCCCGACAACAAGGTCAAGTACTGGAGCTTTGTCAACTGGATCAAAGAGGTCGAGAAGATCGACGACTACAAGATCAAGATCATCATGCATGAACCTTTCCCGGCCGCCCTTGAATATCTGGCCAACGCTCTACCGGTGTATCCGAAAGACTATTATGCCGAGGTCGGACCGAAAGGATTCGGCGTCAAACCGATAGGAACCGGCCCATACAAGGTCACCGAGGTCGAACCAGGCAAGAAAATCGTGCTGGAAAAAAACGAGAATTATTTTGAAGGCAGTCCCAAGGGTAAACCGGCAATCGGAAAAATCGTCTGGCGGACCATGGGCGAAGTCAATACCAAGATGGCCGAGCTGATCACCGGCGGCCTCGACTGGTGCTGGTTCATTCCCCAGGACCAGGCCAGCAAGCTGGCCGATAAACCGAAAATCGAGGTAGTAGGGGCGGAGACCATGCGGGTGGGCTTTTTGTTCATGGATTCGGCCAACGTAACCAAGGGCAGCTATCCGACCAACCCGTTTCTTGATCTGAAAGTCCGCCAGGCGGTCAACCACGCCATCAACAGACCGGAGATCGCCAAATTCCTGGTGGGTGAAGGCTCCCGTCCTGTCTATGCCACCTGCTACCCTTCCCAGTTCGGCTGTACGGATGACGTGGTCAAGTATGAGTACGATCCCGAAAAAGCGAAAAAACTGCTTGCCGAGGCCGGCTACCCTGACGGCTTTACCGTTGACTTCTTCATCTACCGCGACCGGCCATATGCCGAGGCAGTTGTCGGCGATCTGGCCCAAGTAGGCATCAAGGCAAACCTTACTCAGTTGCAGTATTCGGCGCTCCGTGAAAAAGCCGCCGGCGGCGGCGTCCAGCTGGCTTTCTGGACCTGGGGCTCGAACTCGCTCAATGACGTTTCCGCCTTCATCGGCTATTGGCTCGCCGGCACCAATGACGATATGGCCAAGGACCCTGAAGTGATCGCACTGATCAACGCGGCAAAGACCGAGATGGACGTCGTGAAACGGGAAGAATTGTACAACAAGGCTGTGCAGCTCATCGCCGAGCGGGCCCTGACTGCTCCGATGTTCACCTACGTGAAAAATAACTGCTTCACCAAGGATCTCAATTTCACCCCTTATCCGGATGCGGTACCCCGTTTCTACTGGTCTTCGTGGAAATAGGTCCTGCCTGCTCCCTGTTTTAACCCGCGCGGCCTCCTCCCCTGGAGGCCGCGCTTTCCTACCAGCTCCATGCTCCTGGAAGGAAAAAACTGCTCTTCAAGCTTTTTGACGGATTGCAACTATGCTCATTTACATAGTGAAACGGCTTGGTTTGGCCCTCGCGGTCGCGGTGGCGGTCTCCATGATCAGCTTTATGCTCATCAGGATGTCCGGAGATCCCGCCATCGCCCTTGCCGGAGAAAATGCCTCGGCCGAAGAGATCGAGCACGTCCGCGAGCAGTACGGCTTCGATCGCCCCCTGGTGATCCAGTACCTGGATTGGGCCCAGAAAGCAGCCAGAGGCGATCTCGGTGAATCACCCTATTTCAATCTGCCGGTCAAACAGATAATCGGTGATCGTATCGGGGTTACCCTGAAATTGGGCGCCAGTGCGCTCACCTTTGCACTGCTGCTGTCAGTTCCCATGGGAGTGCTGGCCGCGATCCGGCCAAACACCTGGTGGGACCGCACCGCCCTCAGTATTTCGGTCGTTGGGCAGGCCATGCCCTCGTTCTGGTTCGGCCTAATCCTGATTATCTTCTTTTCCGTCTATCTGGGAGTTCTGCCGGTTTCCGGCTCCGAGGGCTGGCAACACTACGTGCTACCGACGATAACGCTTGGGTACTACGCTACCCCCGCCTTCATGCGCCTGCTGCGCTCCGGCATGATGGAGGTGTTGTCCTCGGATTACATCCGGACCGCCCGGGCCAAGGGACTGCGCTGGCCGAAAATCCTGTTCAAGCACGCCCTGCGCAACGCGGTCATTCCGGTAGTCTCGCTGGCCGCCGTTCAACTCGGTTTCATGCTTGGTGGTTCCATCGTCGTGGAAAGCGTCTTCGCCCTGCACGGAATCGGCTACTTGGCCTGGGAATCAATCGGCCGTTCCGATCTGCCTGTTGTGCAGGCCATCGTTCTGCTGCTCTCGATGATCTACGTATTTCTCACTTTTCTGTCCGATATCCTCAATGCAATGCTCGACCCCCGCATCAGGGTGATGTGATAGTATGAAAAACACAGAAATCGCCGCGGCCGGCATTACACCCGCTCTCGGAATCGAGGTGGTATACCCCACCCCCAACCAGATCATGCGCCGCTCCATGGTCCGCCACAAGGGTCTGCTGGCAGGCAGCGCGGTGTTGCTCATCGTGGTCCTGCTGGCTGCCCTGGCGCCAGTGCTGGCCCCCCACGACCCCTATGAACAGAGCCTTTCGACCAGGATGATCCCGCCAGTCTGGCAGG
>JAZBPM010000104.1:0-6631 GCA_036351615.1 Desulfofustis sp. | reverse complement strand
GGGACTGGTTTTAACCTGTCCCCCGCTAACTTTCAAAACCAACCGGCCATTCCGACCACGGCGCCGGTTTTCATCGTTCGTTGTGACATCCCGTCATGGGGGTTATATGAAAATCGGCGGGACTGGTTTTAACCTGTCCCCCGCTAACTTTCAAATGGGCTTGTTCGTTTTACGTGGTCTTGGTTGCCGGTGATTGTATATGTCCGTCTGACCCAACAATAATACCGATGGATAGCGGAGTCACGGGAAGAAAGCTGATGCAATGAGACTGTCAGACGTGGGGCGCGTCATCTGCGGCACCAATTCTGCGGCCAGTTGTTGACAGACCAGTCGCTGAACGTTGATCTGCCGGAGCCGGCAGATTTGTTCAAGGAGCTCGCCGAGTACGATACCGGCCCCGTTGTCGCCGCGCAAAGGGTCGCCAAAGGCGATGATGAGCATCATCGGAAACGGACTCCGGGCGGAAGGAAAAACCGGGCGGCGCAGACAGCGGTCGCCCGGTTTGAAGCCGGATCAGCGCCTGCTGATCCGGTCAAGCAGTTTGCCGTTCCGATCGAGCAGGCGAACCTCCAGCGGCATTTGGCCGACGGCGTGGGTTGAGCAGCTCAGGCAGGGATCGTACATCCTGATACCGTGTTCGATCCGGTTGAGGATGCCTTCATCGATGGTCGCATCGGTTATGTAGCGTTCGGCGATCTGCCGGACCGTCTTGTTCATCGCCAGGTTGTTCTGACCGGTGGCGACGATCAGGTTGGCTTTCTGCAGGATGCCGTTTTCATCGACGTGATACTCGTGAAACAGGGTGCCGCGCGGCGCTTCGGAGACCCCGATGCCGACCAGCTGGTTGACGCCCGCTTCGCTGCGTACCCGGGTGCCGGTGATGTCGTCGTCCTCCAGCGTTTCCTCGATCTTCTCCAGTGCGAAAAGGATCTCGATGAGCCGGGCGTAATGATAGTGGAAACTGCTGAGAATCGGCTTGCCCCGTTCGCCGAGGCGGCGGAACTGGCGCAATTCCCGGTCGGCGCGGGCGGTGCCGATGAAATCACAGATATTGATCCGAGCCAACGGCCCGACCCGGTACATGCCGGCGCCGTCGTCGTAGCCGAGCGGTTTGTAATAGGGGAATTTCAGGTAACTCCACGGCTCGACCGCCTCTTCGAAAATGCCCCGGTAGCCGGCCGGATCGATACCTTCTTCGAGCAACTTGCCGTCGGCGTCCATTACTCGGAGCAGTCCGTCGTAATGTTCCAGGCCGCCGTCCGGTGTCACCAGGCCGGCAAACAGGCTCGGAAAGTGACCGAAGGACTCCATGTCCCCGGCGTGGGATTCGAAGCAGTCCTTGAGCAGGTCGAGCGCCAGTTCGATGATATCGAAGGCGTCCGGGAGCAATCGCTTGATATTGTCTCGGTCATCCGCCTGCAGCGGCCGGCGGACTCCGCCGGGTACCGTCCATGACGGGTGAACGCTCTTGCCGCCGAGGATGCGGATAATTTCCTGGCCGATCTGGCGGAGCCTGATACCGTTCTTGGCGACATCCGGATAGGTGGCGACCAGACCGACAATGTTGCGGGTGGCCGGGTCACTGTCCATGCCGAGCAGCAGATCGGGAGCGCTCAGGTGAAAAAAACTGAGCGCGTGGCTCTGCACGTATTGTGCCCAGTTCATCAGTCGGCGCAGCTTTTCGGCGGTCGGCGGGATCTTCACGCCCATGATCGCATCGCCGGCCTTGGCCGAGGCCATCAGGTGCGATACCGGGCAGATACCGCAGATCCGGGCGGTGATGCCCGGCATTTCCCAGAAGCTGCGGCCTTCGCAGAACTTCTCGAACCCTCTGAACTCGGTGACGTGAAAGCGGACATCTTCTACCGCGCCGTTATCGTCGACGCGGATGCTTATTTTGGCGTGACCCTCGATACGGGTCACGGGATCGATGGTAACCGTTCGGCCCATAGTGCTGTTCCTCCTGGGAGCAAGTTGTTCAACCAAAGTATCTCATTTCCTGGGTCAGGCGCACCGGCCGGCCATCGAGCAGGGCGCTGACCGCCTGCCAGATATGCTCCGGGTCGGGCGGGCAGCCGGGAAGATAGGCGTCGACGTGGATCACCTGATGCAACGGCAGTACCTTCGGGATCAGCGCCGGCATGATGCCGTCCTCTTCCAGCCCGCGCGGCGCCTGGCCCGGACCCTCCTGGTAGACCTTGGTCAACAGGTCGTCGACCTTGAGACGGTTGCGCAGGCTGGTGACGTTGCCGGTCACGGCGCAGTCGCCAAAGCTGATTACCATTGCCGAGTTGCGACGGATGATTTCCGCCAGCTCCAGGTGGTCGACATTGGCCACCGCTCCCTCTACCAGCGTCACATCGACTCCTTCCGGAAATGTCTTGATGTCGGCGATCGGGCTGTAGACCAAATCCGCTGCCTGAAACAGGTCGATCAACCGCTCGTCCAGGTCGAGCAGGCTCATATGACACCCGGAGCAACCACCAAGCCAGGCGGTCGCCATGCGGATTTTCTTGTCAGATTTTTGCTTTTTCATAACGTTATTCCTTTTCTCCGAAACAATATCGGGACGATGCCTGAGGTTACCAATGCCATTCTTTCCGCTCACGACCGTTGAGGATCCAGGATAAGAAGGAGTGACGCTTTTCCATTTCCCCAACCGATGAGCCCTTTTCGAACAGCGCGCCGGTCGGGCAGACCTGCACGCATTTGCCGCATTTGGTGCAGCTGATGCAATCCCCCCAGGGGCGGTTCAAGGCGGTGATGATCCGACTGTTGGCGCCGCGACCCATCACGTCGAGGGTGTGGGCGCCCTCCACTTCGTCGCAGACCCGCACGCAGCGCAGGCAGAGAATACAGCGATTGTGGTCCAGCGTGAAATTGCTGTGGCTGGCGTCTATCGGCAGATCGGGGGCCAGGTATTCGTAGCGGACATGGTCCACTCCCAGTTCGGCGGCTTCGTATTGCAGTTCACAGTGACCGTTCATCACACAGACGGCGCAGGTGTGATTACGCTCGGAGAGAAGCAGCTCCATGGTGATGCGGCGATACTTGACCAGCCGCTCGCTATGGGTGTAGACCGACATCCCTTCCTGGACCGGGGTCACGCAGGCTGCCAACAGCCGGTTGGAGCCTTTGACCTCGACCAGGCAGAGGCGGCAGCCGCCCAGGTCGCTGATACCGTCCATGTGACAGAGAGTCGGGATATCAATGCCCTGCTCTCTGATCACTTCGAGCAGTTTCTGGTCGCTACGGGCACTGACCAGTTCATCGTTGATATGCAGGGTGACAACGGACATTATGACACCTCCGTATCGTTTTTCGCCTGCAGGGTGTGGTGGAGCAGATCACGGGTCAGCTGCAGCGGCGGAACCTCGGTCATCTGACATTTACCGGCAGGGCAGGTGCGGTTGCTAATGTGGGCCTCGTATTCCTCGCGGAAGTATTTCAGGGTGCTGAGCAGCGGGTTTGGTGCCGATTGCCCGAGACCGCAGAGACTGGTCTCCTTCATCATCACGCACAATTCCTCGAGGCGCTCGATATCGTCGGCAGTGGCGCTGCCGTTGGTGATGTGTTCCAGGATGCGGTGCAGCTGGACGGTGCCGACCCGGCAGGGGACGCACTTGCCGCAGCTTTCGTCCATGCAGAATTCCATGAAGAATTTGGCCACGTCGGGCATGCAGCTGGTATCGTCCATGACGACAAGACCGCCGGATCCCATGATCGAGCCGAGCGCGCTGAGACTCTCGTAATCGACCGGGGTGTCCAGGTGCGCGGCGGGGATGCAGCCGCCGCTCGGTCCGCCGGTCTGGGCGGCCTTGAACTGCCGGCCGTTGGGGATGCCGCCGCCGATCTCGAAGACGATGTCGCGCAACGGGATACCCATCGGTACCTCGATGAGGCCGGTGGTCTCGACGGTTCCGGCCAGCGCGAAAATTTTCGTACCCTTGCTCTTATCGGTACCGATGGAGCCGTACCAGTCGGCGCCGTTCTCGATGATCGGTGCGATATTACCGAAGGTCTCGACGTTGTTGATCAGCGTCGGCAACCCCCAGAGGCCTGTTTGAGCCGGGTAGGGCGGTCGTGGCCAGGGTTGGCCGCGACGGCCCATGATGGAAGCCATCAGGGCCGTTTCCTCACCGCAGACAAAGGCGCCGGCACCGATCCTGATATCGATGCGGAAACTAAACGAACTGTCGAGTACGCGGCTGCCGAGCAGGCCGCGCCGTTCGGCCATGCGGATCGCATTTTCCAGCCGTTTGGCGGCGATCGGATATTCCCCGCGCACGTAGATGAAGCCCTGGTCGGCGCCCACCGCATAGCCGGCAATGGCCATGCCTTCGAGGACTCGATGCGGGTCGGATTCCATCAGGGTCCGATCCATATAGGCGCCCGGATCGCCCTCGTCGCCGTTGGCGATGACGTATTTCTTGTCGCCCGGGGCCTTGCGTACCAGGTTCCATTTCAGACCGGATGGGTAACCGGCGCCGCCGCGACCGCGCAGGCCGCTCTTGATCACTTCGTCGCAGACCTCTGTCGGGGTCATTTCCCGCAGGGCATGGGCCAGGGCTCTGTAGCCGCCCCTGGCCACGTAACTGTCGAGCCGGGTCGGGTCGATCAGGCCACTGTTGGACAGCACCACTTTTTTCTGTTTACTGAAAAAAGGCAGATCGGCGGGCAGGACGTTGCGGTCCAACGGCTGTGGGTCCGGTGCAGCATGGGCCAGAGCAATTTCACGGGCCAACTCCGGGGTAACCTGCTCGTAAATGACATCTTCCTGGCCGTTTACCTGAACGGTGACCAATGGGCCGCGACTGCAGGGCCCCATGCAGCCGGTCGAGGTGACGGCGACCTCTGCTTCCAGGTCCTGCTCCTTGATCAACTCCTTGAAGGTCTCGATAACGCCGGTGGCACCGGAGGAGAGGCACGGCGTGCTGGCACAGCACAATAGCCGGCAGCGATAGCTCTGTTGTTTCTCCCGCTCGCGTTCGCCGATAGCTTGCAATTCTTCCCTGTTCATGATGCACGCTCCTCTTGCTCCTGAGGGTTGACGGAGTCCGCTATTTCGCCGTTGCTATCTGGCGATGAGGCGATAGCCTCCCGGATTTTCTGCAGTGTCGATTCCGGTGTTTCCTTGCCGAGAACCTCGTCATCCACCACCAGGACCGGAGCAAGCCCGCAACTGCCAAGGCAGCGAGCCGTTGCCAAGCTCAGTTTGCCGTCGGCGGTGGTTTCTCCAGGCTTAATGGAGTATTCGTTCTGGATTCTGGCGACGATCTCGGCCGATCGTTTGACGTAGCAGGCGGTCCCCATGCACACGACGCAGGTGTGCTCGCCCTGCGGCTCGAGCGAGAAAAAATGGTAGAACGTTGCGACGCCGTACACCCAGCTCTGGGGGAGCTTCAACTCACGGGCGATATAGACCATCAATTCGTCGTTGAGAAAGCCGAACGCCTCCTGGGCGGTATGCAGTACCTCAATCAGTGCGTCCTGTTGGTAGCGGAATCGTTTCAGCGTCCGGTCAACCAGCTTGTAGCGCGGATCGGTGTGCACCGCCTCATGTTCGGCAGGTGCATTTTTGTGTTTACTTGTAGTAGCCATGGCACCCCTGTTCTGAGATAAATGTTAATCCCGCACGCCCTTGGCCAGCCCATTTAACCAGCTGCGACTGGAGACGGGTAATTCCTGAAGCAACGGTATCAGGGAGAGTTCTGAGGCGTGGCGAGTAGAATAAATAGTTCTGGTCAGTCCAGTAGTTTTTTGTGAAAAGGGATGGTGCGTTATTTGCGGGAATGATCGGGGCGAGAGCTCCACTGCTTTTTGTATTCATCGGTTGTGCTGGCAAAGGTACAATTCCCTGATGGTGATTCTCTGCGCTCCTCGGCGAACCTGGCCTGATATAAATATGGTCAGACCAAAAAAATGATAGCATACGTAAAACCGGTTTGACAAGTGCTACAAGTGGATTGTCCTGCTGTTCATTTTGGCAGTGGTGCGTTGGCGAACTTTTGTGTGGTAAGCGGGAACGGTGGAATGGTTTGGATGTCTGCGGTTCAGGTCAACCGATTCAGTGCGGAAGCTTTGAATACGGCAACTATTTCGGAGCCGGTCCGAATGCCGAGTTCCTGCATGGATTGCGGAACGATTTCGGCGATCAGGGTGCGGCCGGAACAGTCCAGTTCAACCCTGACCAGCCAATCGGTGAGGTGCGTGGAGCGAACCGTGGCCACCAGGATGTTGCGGGCGCTCGAAGCTTCCGGGTGGCGTCTGAACAAGACGATGTCGCGGGCGTTCAGGGAAAAGGTGGCGGCCTCCGGCGCGTTTGCCGTCTTAACGACGGTCAACAGGTTCTCTCCCCATCGATAGGTGAGTAGATTGCCGCAATCGTGCCGATTTTCCAGGTCAAGAAAGTTGGAGTAGCCACGGTCGGCGGAGACAAGGGACGATCGGGCCAGTTCTTCGCTGCCCGATAAGCGTGCCACACTGCCGTGTTCCATGATCAATACTTGTTCAGTCATCAAGCGCATTTCCTGGTGACTGTGGCTGATAAACAGGTACGGGATAGAGAATTCGGAAAACACTTCCCGCAGGTGGGGGATGATCCTGAATTTCAAGGCCCGGTCTAGACCGG
>JAZBPM010000103.1:0-5364 GCA_036351615.1 Desulfofustis sp. | reverse complement strand
TGACAGATGGATGTGAAAGGCGCTGCGATTCTGATTGTCGAATGGTTTCGGCATGAAGGTTGCGTAATAGCCGAATTCGCGGGCAACCTGGTGGGTCACGTGATTGAAGATGATCGTCCGATCGGCGGCATCGAGCGGTTTGGTCGGCACCAGGTTGATCTCGTGCTGAGATGGCGTGACTTCATGATGGGCTTTTTCAAATTCGATGCCGCACTGAGCAAGAATGCTGATAATCCGGTTTCTCACTTTTTCCCCCTTGTCGTGGGGAGTGGCGACAAAATAGCCGGCGTCGTCGGAGTGTCCTTTTTCGCCGAACTCATCACCGGTGAGCAGGAAAAATTCGTGCTCGGGACCGAGAAGGAAGCGATAGCCGTATTCTTTATCTGCGCGTTCGACCACTTGCTCCAGCACGGCTCGCGGGTCCGCCTGTGAGCGCAGGCCGCGTTCGTTGAAAATGCGGCCGATAAAACAGCCGAGCGTCTGGTCGTTGAACCTGATAATACGCAGGCTGTCAAGATCCGGGAAGAGTTGGCGATCGCTGTTGTCTACCTGGGCCATACCGGCGATCGACGAGCCGTCGAATCCGATTCCGTCCCGCAGGATATTCGGCAGGTGGGCCGGATTTACAGGCAGGCTCATCAACCGGCCGTTGAGATCGGTAAAGAAAATTTTGGTTGCATCAAGGCTGCTCAGACGGTCTTGAATATCATCCATCATCATGGTGTATTCACTCCTGTTCCGGTAACATAATGGGAAAAAATGAATCTGAGGTCGGGTTCCTGGCGCCGGTCGGCGCCCTGCAGGTGGGGGGCGACTTCTTGCATCTCAAGGGCACCGAATGGGTCAGCCGGCGTTCGGGTTCTGGACCTTGCCGAGAAACGTACGGGTTCTCTCGAATTGCGGATTGCTGAAAAATTCTTTCGGTGGTGCCTGCTCGAGGATAACCCCGTCGTCGACAAAGATCACGCGATCCGCTACCTCGTTGGCAAAGCCCATTTCGTGGGTGACGACCACCATCGTCATGCCCTCGCGGGCAAGCGTCTTCATGACCTCGAGCACTTCGCCGACCAACTCCGGATCCAGAGCGCTGGTCGGTTCGTCAAAGAGCATGACTTTGGGGCGTAGGGCCAGTGAACGGGCAATGGCCACCCGCTGTTTCTGTCCACCGGACAGCTGATCCGGATACACTTTTGCCTTGTCTTCAAGGCCGACTTTCTTCAACAATTCCATGCCGAACTTGTTCGCTTCGGCGCTTTTCATCCGTCGCACCTTGAGCGGTCCAAGGGTGACGTTCTGCAGCGTGGTCATGTGCGGGAACAGATTGAACTGCTGAAAGACCATGCCGGCTTCGGTACGAATCATGTTGATATCGGTCGATTTGTCCGTCAGGCTGTACCCGTCGACGAGGATCTCGCCGCTGGTCAACTCCTCCAGCTTGTTGATACAGCGAAGCAGCGTGCTCTTGCCCGACCCCGATGCGCCGACAATGACCACCACCTCGCCCTGCTCGATACTCAAGTCGATACCTTTGAGTACTTCCAGATCCCCAAAATACTTGTGCAAATTCTTGATTTCAATCATCGGCATGGCAACAGTCCCGCGTTCTTATCGCTTAACGTGAAAGACCTTTTCTTCCACGACGCTGAGGATTTTGGAGATGGTCATCGTCAGAGCCAGATACATGATAGCGACGGTGAGCCACACCTCGAAGGCGCGGAAGTTGACGGAAATGATCTCCTGGCCGGTTCTGGTCAACTCGCCCACACCGATGACCACCAGCAGCGAGGTGTCCTTGAGGCTGATGATGAACTGGTTGCCGAGTGGCGGGATCATTCGCTTCAGAGCCTGAGGCCAGACCACGTAGCGCATGGCCTGAAATCTGGTGAGTCCGATGGAGCGGGCTGCCTCCATTTGGCCGGGGTTGATCGACTGTACTGCACCACGCACGATCTCGGCGATATAGGCCCCGGAATTCAGGGCAATGGTCACGATACCGGCGGTCAACGGCGGGATGCGCATGCCGACGGCCATGGGCAATCCGAAGTAGAGAAACATGACCTGGACCATCAGCGGCGTACCACGAATCGATTCGACATAGGCACCGGCCAGTTTTCTCAGCAGCACATTGCGTGAAAGCTTGAGCAACCCGGCCGTTGCCCCGAAGATAAAGCCGAAAAAGAGTCCGATGATGGTGATAATGATGGTCAGTCGAATACCGGTCATCAAGATGGGAACCGAGTCCCACATGACGCTGGCATCAAAGTCGAAGGCCATGAGTGCTCCCCAGAGAGGCAAGAAGGGAGGCGGGCCGGTGCGGCGGCCCGCCTGTCAGGTATGAGGGGCTATTTCGGGTCGGAGCCGAACCATTTCTTGTACAATTCGGCGTATGAGCCGTCTTCCATAAGCTTAAGAATCTCGATGGTCACCTGCTCGCGCAGATCGCTGCCGGCGGGAAAGGCGATACCGTAACTCTGTCCCATGTAAAGCGGGCCGACCACCTTGGCTTTTTCCTTGCCGGCGGTCTGGGCGTAGTACATGACGGCCGGGGAGTCAAACAGTACCGCATCGGCTCCGCCGGTGGCCAGTTCCATATAAGCGCCGTCGATATTCGGGAAAAGACTGATGTCTTTGGCTTTTGCATTTTTCTTGACGAAGTCCTCACTGGTGGTGCCGAGTTTGGTGGCGACCACTTTGCCTTCCAGGTCTTCCAGGCTCTTGATATCGCCCTCGTCGGCGCGAACCAGAATCATCAGGCCGGCATCGTAATACGGGTAAGCGAAGTCCACTACCTTTTCGCGTTCGCTCTTGATGGTCATGCCGGCGATGGCGGCATCGATATTGCCGGACTGCAATGCCGGAATGAGACCGTTGAAGTCCATCGGTTGCAATTGGTATTCAAGGCCGAGCCGATCGGCGATCAACTTCCACATGTCGATGTCGAAGCCGACATAGTCACCGGTTGCGGGATCCTTGAATTCGAATGGCATGAAATTGGTGTCGTGGCCGACGACGAGTTTTTTTGCCTGGGCCAGTGCTGCCAGCGACAGTGCCAGAGATACGGTCAGGACGATAGTCAGTAGTTTCTTCATACATCCTCCTTACATCTTCATGTTATTATTCAGATCTTCTCGGGTTTGCCGGTCATGCCGGGAGTCGGGAAGATCGGTTGGGTGTCCCCGACAATCACTCCGGAATATTGGGGAGTTTGGTGATCTGGCCCTTGTAGTTGACCAGCGTGTATTCCAGTTCGGTACGCTCCTTAATGTAGTAGTCCGGCATCAGCGGGATTTTACCGACATTGGTGGCCACCACATACATGGGCTGAGCCAGCCCGGTGGTGTGGCCGCGGATGGCGTCGCGGATCAATTCGGCACCTTTTTCCACCGGGGTGCGGAAATGATCAATGCCGGGAGCCGGCTCACAATAAAAGACGTAATAGGGCCGGATCCTAAATTGCAAAAGCTTGAGGTGCAGCCGTTTGAAGGTGTCGACATCGTCATTGATCCCTTTGAGCAGGACGGCCTGATTGCCGACATTGATGCCGCAGCCCATGAGTTTGTAGACCGCCTCGGCGGTTTCCGGAGTCAACTCTTTCGGGTGATTGCACTGGGTGTTGATCCAGATCGGTACCCGATGCATGCCGCCGAGCACCTTCAGCAGGCCCTCTTCCATACGCTGGGGCAGGGCGATGACGGTGCGGGTGCCGAAACGAATCATCTCCACATGGGGAATCTCCCGGATTTTTCTGATCAGATACTCGATCCGGTCGTTGGGCAACAGGAAGGGGTCGCCGCCGGTGATCAGAACGTCGCGAATCTCCGGGGCGTTTCGAATCCACTCCAGTCCTTCGTCGACGTCAAAACGCAACTCGAGGTTCCGGTCCACGACGAGTTCCTTGCGGAAGCAGTGCCGGCAATAATTGGCGCAGACATCGGTCACGGTAAAGGCGATCTTGTCGTGATATTGCCGGGCGATGGAATCGGGACGGTGCTCTTCATCGTTACGATTCTCTTTCCAGATCAAGTAATTGGGGATGCCATACCGATTCTCTTTCTCCTTCATAGAAGGGACCACCTGGCGTCTGATCGGGCAGGCCGGATCCTTCCTGTCCATCAGGGCCGCATAGTGAGGCGTGGTGCCCCATCTGGTTTTCATCGTTTCGATGGCGGTCACTTCTTCATCCGTCGGATCGATATACTGGCGCAATCGGTCCAGAGAATTAACGTAGTTTCGTAATTGTTCTTTCCAGTCCATGATGTAAAAAATCAGTGTGATGGGTGCGGATAGTTCAGGAGGTTAAACGAGGTTCGTAATCGTCTCGGTTGGCAGCGATGATCCGCAGTGCCAATGATAAAATACGCTTCCCGGTCGGACGGCCCATCGCTCCTTTCTCCCGTTGCGTTACGGCGTAATCCTAGTCCATCGACGGAGGTGAAGCAACGTTTAATTGCGCGGCCCCAGTAGCTTTCGGCTGTTACTACAGGGGAGTAGTCGGCCCTGGAAACACGGGACTGTCAGGGAGCTAGGGGAGTTGTGGTGACGCTGTTGGCGGGCAGGGAGTACAGCGGGGCAATCGGTCCGGCGGCAGTTTCGAAAGGATCAAAACCGGCCGGATGACTAATGGCTGGAGCGAGTTCTTGGTCTTCGATTCTCGATGCGCCCCGACGAACGGGTAAACCGACAGGGCTTACAGATCCTTGTTCCGTGCCGGGAAAAGTGTTTTCGTTTGCACAATTCCTCTTCTCAAGAGCAGTAATTCCCTGATCACATTTCGTATCGAGTAGCAGACCATGATAACCCCTGAAAGCGGCATGCACACGTAGAGGTAGCGCCGCGGGATATTGAAAACAGGGGTCCAATCCCTGGCGAGCATGGTCAGCCGGAGGGCCTGATAAAAGAAGATGAGCAGGAAAAACAATGAAAGCAGTTCGATGATGCAGGCAAGCAGATGTCCCGCTGTCGTGCCGGACAGTTTTTTGCTGATCCATTCGAGCTTAAAATGCTCGTTTCGGCTCCAGAGAGCTGCCGCCCCGAAAAAAATCATCCAGGCAAACAGCCATTCGACTACTTCATCGAACCAGTAAAACGCCGTGAACGGGACATAGCGCACGAAGACGTTACCGATCAGCAGAACTAGTAACAGTGCCAGGCAGACTATACAGATCAAGCGCAACGATGCGTACAGATAGGTGTCTGCCGTGCTGAAGAAAGTGGTGAGGTGTCGTTTTTTCATTGCTGTCGGAGTGTCTGTTTTATCGGTTTCCCATGACCAGGTTCGGCAGCCACAAAGATATCTGGGGAATAAAGGCGACGGCGAGCAAGACCAGGAAAATGCCGAGCAGGTACGGCCATATCTCCCGTGTC
>JAZBPM010000102.1:0-3947 GCA_036351615.1 Desulfofustis sp. | reverse complement strand
GAAAATGTGATTTTTCCGTATGCCGCCGGCTGTCAGTCGATCGGCATTTATCCGCTGGCCGAGGCGCGGCGTGATCTGCCGCGGGCAGTGCTGGGTCTTAACGACCTGTCCGCCCGGGTATATCTGAAGCGACTGCTTCGCGACGACGTGCTCAGTTTTGCCGTGCCGCTGAAACTGTTTCGGGAAATGGAGAACAATCTCGAAGAGAGTTTTCTCTCGGGAGACACCTGGCGGGAACTGCGCACGATGGGGTCGTTCTGAACACCATGGAGCGACAGTTATTGCTCACCGATTACCGCCCCCCCTGTGAAAACCGAGATACGAGCTGAGAAAACACGGCAAGCCGCTCCGCCGAAACCGATCCGCATCCCAATCCTCCTCTGCGACGATGGAGCGATGGTCGGGGTGAAGAACGTAGACCCCGGCCTTGATCGTTGTGTCGGCAGAGATTGACACCGCTTCGATCCGGCGCCGGTAATAGTCCCCCTCAAAGGTGTCGAGTCTGTCGATATCGTCAGCTGCGATATCGAGATAGACCATACCGTCTATCCGATCTTCCGGAAGAGCGTTCAGCGCCACCGGATACACTTCTCCCTTGACGGCCTTGCGTCGATAGCCGGGCAGCGTCGCCGGTCGGCAGCGGTAATTACCGTGGACAACGCGGGACCAGACCTCCCGAAACATCAGCGAACCGTACGTGAAGATGTGCATGGTGAATAAAGCCGGGGTAGATTCAGAGAAATGGACCGCAGAAACGTATCGTTTCAGGGGCACCTTCAATCATCGTTTATATTCTCTTTCGGGAAGAGAAATATCCAGCCACCCCAGGGCATCAGCTTTGTTCTTGAAGCTGCTCATCGCCACCGGCGAGCCCTCGATTTCAAGCTGTGCGTCGATCATCCGGCCGAGACCGAAATCAAGATCCTTGGCAAATACCAGGGCGGATTTGCCGCCGCGGCGATTGGCGATTTGTTGCCTTATATAGTGGGCCAGTGAGGAGATATCGTCGCTTGAGATGGAGGTCACGTCTGCTTCGGAAAAGTCCCAGAGAGAATTCAGGGTCGGTTGACCACTGTAGTAATCGTGTAATTCCTCGAGGATGGTGCCGGCGCTGATCACTCCATGGGCGGTGAAAATCGTCAGTTCATTGTCGGGGTAGCTCTGTCTCTCTATGGATTTCATCGGGAAACCTCTGCCGCTGTGGCGGCCATTGCTGACAAAGCGAGCGTTGGGCGGGATCTGGTGGGCCGTATTTCATTTTCTCGTCGGCGGTAGATCTTCGCTGTTACCATTCAACCATTATATATGATCAGACATCCTTTACCAAAGGTCCATACACATCGTAATTTTTTTATAAATCGGAGGGATAGGTTTTAACCTGTCCCCCGCTAACTTTCACTAACCGGATCTTCCGACCACGGCGCTGATTTTAATCGTTCGTTGTGACCATCAGTCATGGGGATTTATATGATAATCATTTCCCCGGGCTTGCCGGAAAATAATTGGCGCCTCGATATTGAACGAAATTCCGAATTTTCAAGATAGGCTGAACTTTAAAGGTATCCCCTGTTGTGTGACTATGCGATTGATTTCCGCAGCCCAGCAGGGTGCTATTGTTCAGTGGCACGGATCTTGCTCGATTTAGGAAAACCATCGTTAACGGAGCAGCCATGAAGACTCGTTATCAAATTATCGACACTACCCTGCGAGAAGGCGAACAGGCCCCCGGTGTGTTTTTTACCGCCGAACAGAAACGCCTCATTATCGGAGGACTGGTCGGGACCGGAATCAGTGAGGTTGAGCTTGGCATTGCCGCGCCGTTGGCGCCATGTCAGGCATCGCTGGTACGTTTTTGTCGTGAGCACTATCCTTCCTTGCAACTCTCATTGTGGAGCCGATGCCTCGCCGAAGACATCGAGCAGGCCGCCGTAGCCGCGGTCGATACGGTTTCGCTGTCCATTCCCGTTTCCGATCTGTTGCTGGCAACCAAGCTCGGCAGAAATCGCGGGTGGGCGGAACAAACTGCCTGTGACGCGATCCATCGGGTTCGGGAACTCGGTTTGTCCGCAGCCATCGGTTTTGAGGACGCTACCCGCGCCGATCGCGCTTTTCTGTTGGAGTTGTCGTCTCGGGTTGAGGAGGCTGGTGCCTGGCGGATACGGTTGGCGGACACGGTTGGCATTGTCTCGCCACTGGCGATGGCCGGCTTGGTCGGTGAATTGAAGCGGGTACTCCATGGCGCGCAAATTGCCGTTCACACCCATAACGATTTCGGGATGGCGACTGCCAATGCCGTGGCGGCACTTGATGCCGGCGCCACCTGGGTGGATGCAACGGTGCTCGGGCTCGGGGAGCGATGCGGCTGCGCACGACTCGAAGAAGTGGTCGGTTACCTGACGCTGGTGCGTGATGTCTCCGAACTGTCTATCTCCTGTCTGGTCGAGTTGGCAAATGAAGTCGCTGCAATGACGCGCCGACCGGTCTCACCATGGGCTCCGGTGACCGGGTCGTCAATTTTCACCTGTGAAAGCGGGCTGCATCTGCAAGGCCTGCTCATTGACCCTCGAACTTACGAACCGTATCCTCCGGAATTGGTTGGCTCCTGTCGCACGTTGCAGGTCGGTGCGAAGAGCGGCAGGGCGGCGATGCGGCAGATGCTAGCGAGCGATGGGAGAGACAACTTGACTATTTCGGTAGAACAGGCGCGCCGAATCCGCGATCGGGCGTGCGAGTTGGGTCGAGGAATGAACTGGGAGGAACTAGACGAGTTGCTCAAGTGGTGAAGATCATGAAGAGGGACCGGGTATACCCTAAGGCTCGTTGTCCGGGGTTATTTTTGGTGATTATCGGTTATAAATGCGAATTTGATTGAGGAAGGGACCCTGTCATTTTAAGAATTATTCATTTCCAATGCTACTACGCCGTCATAATTCAACCAACCTCAATAAAAGGAATGATCATTATGAAGAAAACGTTCTTATGTACTATCGCTTTACTTCTCTCTTGCTTTGTCGCTATGGCTGTAGCCGAAGACAAAGTTATCACCATGAGCACAACAACCAGTACAGAGGCTTCCGGGCTGCTCGATTATCTGCTACCCGAATTTCAGAAAGATACCGGCATTACCGTGCGGGTGATGGCCAAGGGGACCGGGGCGGCATTGAAGGACGGCATGGACGGTAATGCCGATGTGGTCTTTGTGCACGACCAGAAACGAGAGAAGACGTTCGTTGACGAGGGGTATGGCACGAAACGCTACTACGTGATGTACAACGATTTCATCCTTGTCGGCCCGCCGGCTGATCCGGCCAAACTGAAAACTGCTCCGGGCGTTGTCGACGCGATGAAGCAGATTGCCGCAGCCGAGGCACCGTTTGTTTCTCGCGGAGACAACAGTGGCACCCATTCCCGGGAAAAGCAGCTTTGGGCAGCCACCGGATTGGTGCTTACTGACGCCGGTGCGCCGCAGGATAGCGACGGGTGGTATTTCTCCATCGGCCAGGGTATGGGCGAAGCGCTCATTTTCGCCCAAGAAAAAATGGGCTACGTCCTTGCCGATCGGGGCACTTACCTCAATTACAAGTTCGGCCGTGAGGAACCGCTTGAACTGGAAATCGTCTATGAGGGCGATGACCTGTTGAAAAACCCCTATGGCGTAATCCCGGTCAATCCGGACAAGCATCCCCATGTAAAATTCGAACTGGCCGATCAATTTGCCCAATGGCTTGTTTCCCCGCGCGGTCAAGAGGTGATCGGCAGCTACAAACTGCTCGGCAAACCGCTGTTTTACCCGGACGCGAACTAGCCAAAACTGGTCGATACAAGCAGGGAATACCTGCCTCAGAACAGTAGATATCCTGGTTCCGGGAGGTTGCCACGTGCGCTTCCCGGAATTTTGTATAGTGAGAGCCATTTGCAAAACTTAGATTTAACGAAAATCTTAGTTT
>JAZBPM010000101.1:0-5967 GCA_036351615.1 Desulfofustis sp. | reverse complement strand
TGCCCCGCTCGTCATTGCTCTTCCTGGTGGCGGCACTCTGCGGCAGGGACCGGCTTCTGGCCTGTTATCGGGAAGCGATTGATCGCGGTTATCGATTTTATTCCTACGGCGATGCGATGGCGATTATCGGCTGAGTTTCGACACCGACCATTATTTGCCGGCCGCGGCAGGACAGCCGGCACAGCCCGTCCCGGTCTGGCAGGCCGGTGGCGGCGTAGCCGGGGTGCTTGCCGGTGTTTCTTTCGGTTTGTCTTCTTTCGGCATCTCCTTGGTTGAGGCGTATCCGTCGCTATACCAGCCACCCCCCTTGAGTTGGAAGGAGGTCATCGATACCAGCTTCCGAACCGACCCGCTGCATTGCGGGCAACTCTTCAGCGGAGGATCGCTCAATTTCTGCTGCACTTCAAAGACAGAATTACAATCTGAACATTGATACTCGTATATCGGCATGGCACCACTCCATCTTGTATCTCCCCAGTTGCTCGGAATTTCGAACAAACCGAAGCGAGTCGGGGGGCAGGTTATTTTTCCGTCGCTACTGTAATGACCCCGCCTGCAGATGTCAACACAATCGCCCTATTTTCCTATCTCCTGTTCGACGTCGGCCCCACGATGGTGGTTGTCGAACGTGGTACCGGGCCGGCTGAGCCCTCCCCCCATGCTTGTTGTTGTGGTGGCGATCTGGTATAGGTTTACACGTTTATCGTGACTCTGCAATCGGCAGGAGCCCGAGCCCCCAACACAATGGAAGGAGCGATGATCGGCGTCTATGATTCGGGAATCGGTGGATTGTTGCTGGCCAGGAAACTGGGCGAGCGCTTTCCCGATCGGTGTGTCAGTGTTTTCTGTGATACAGCCGCGTCCGGCCTCGCCGCCCGAACGCTCGAGCAGGCCGCCGAACGGTGCCGTGACGGGCTCTCTTACTTGACTGAACAGGGCGCCCGGCTGATCGTCATCGCCTGTCATGAAACGGTGATGGACATGCTGTCCAGACCGCAAAAACCGTCGGTGCCCGACCTCCCGATAATCGATGCGGTCGGCGTAACTGCACGGGTAGCCCAAGCGGTCTCGACCGGCGGCAGAATTGGCATTATCGCCACCAGAACCGTCGTCGAAGGTGGCATCTACGAACCACTGCTGCAGACTTCGACGGCGGAAAAAACACTCTTTTTTCAGGCCTGTCCCTTGCTGCTGCCATTGATCGAAGAGGGATGGTACAATAAGGTGGCAACGAGGATGATCATCAAGCGGTATCTGCACCCATTGAAAGAGCTACAGATCGACACGCTGATTCCGGCCTGCTGCTCGTATCAGCTGGTACTGCCCCTCATTGCCGCTCGGTGCGGTCGCCGGACACGGGTCGTCGACCCCGGTGGCGCGCTGATCGAAGCCGTGGCCGAGCAACTGGTGCACGACCCGGCCGGCGCACACCCGGACCGTCCGCGCTATCTGGTTCATGTAACGCAGTTTCACGACGGAATCAGCCGGGTACTGCAGACAATTTTCGGTCGATCAACCGATCGCTACGAGGTTCTATGACTCTCTTATCGCACGCTCGCCGTCTTGCCGTGCTGCCGGCAATTTTCCTGTTGCTCACGCTGCTGCTGCCTCCGCTCTGTGGTGGTGCCGACGGTGAAACTGCAGAACTCGTGGTGCAGCGTCTGCAGGTTCGCTATCAGCAACTGACCAGTCTCCGGTTCCAATTTGACCAACAAACAAGCGGCCAATTTGCCGGCCGTCCGAAAATCGGCAGCGGCAGCGGCATCCTGGTTAACAACGAGCAGCAGACACTGATGCGTTGGAATTACGACAACCCCGACCAGCAGGTCGTCATCAGCGACGGTGTTTCGGTATCCATGTATTTCAAGGATCTCAACCAGATGATTATCGCGCCCGCCGATACCGCGCAAACCGACGTACTACTCTCGTTCTTCACCGGCGACCGCGGCCTCGGCGAGACCTTTCTGATCCTGCCACCTGAAGAAAGGGCGGCTGCAGCTGCAACCGAGCAGGGACGGCACCTCAGCGGCGCGCAGCTCGTCCCCCGGCAGCCGCACACGCAACTGCGCGGTGTACATCTCTTTATTGACGACGATTCGCTGATCAGGCGCATCGACATGATGGATCATTTCGACACGAGGACGATCATCGATTTCACTTCGATCGATCTCGACCCCATCGATCTCCAGGACGAGGCGGCCATCGAGCAGGCTTTTTCGTTCACTCCACCACCCGGCACCGAGATTATCCGGCAACAATAGTAAAATGCGGCAGATGCCGGTGGTGCTCCAAGAGCAGGACCGGCCCGTCTACCAGATCTTCAACAAAACGGATTACAACCATGCCATCTGACAACGACACCTTCGAAGCACTACTGAAAGCCAGCGAGGAAACCTCATTTAGAAAACTGTCCCCCGGACAGAAACTGACTGCAACAATCGTCGGCATCGACGGCGAGACATTGTTTCTCGATGTCGGCGCCAAGAGTGAAGGAATTATCGATTCGTCTGAATTCGTTGATGAAAACGGGGAAGTCACGGTAGCCGTCGGCGACAATATCGAAGTCTATTGCCTGAAAAGCGGCCCGTCCGGTCAGGTTTTCACCCGGCGGCTCGGTGCCGGCAGCGCCGGTGCCCATCTGGAAGAGGCCTGGCGCAATGCAATTCCGGTCCAGGGAACGGTCAAGGCGGAAATCAAAGGAGGCTTCGAGGTCACCTTGTCATCGTCGGTCCGGGCCTTCTGTCCCTATTCGCAAATCGGTCTGCGCCGGGTCGATGACCCGGCTGCAGAGTATCTCGGCAAGCAACTCGAATTTCTGATCACCCGCTTCGAAGCCGGTGGGCGCAATATTGTCGTCTCCGCCCGCGCCCTGCAGGAAGAAGAACGGCGAATCAAGCGTGAGGAACTGCAACAAACCCTTACCGAAGGTCAGGAGGTGGACGGTGTTGTCTCTTCGATCCGCCCCTTCGGACTGTTTGTCGATATCGGCGGGGTTGACGCTCTGGTACCGATCTCCGAGGTCGGCTGGAGCAGGGTCGACAATCTGGCCGACACGTATCAGGTCGGGCAAACAATCAAGGCGGTTATCAAAGGTCTCGATTGGCAAAATGACCGAATCAGCCTGAGCATCAAGGAAACGCTACCGGATCCCTGGCAGCAGGCCGCTCTGCAATTCGGCACCGGCAGTCGACACACCGGAACCGTCTGCCGGTTGGTCCCATTCGGCGCCTTCGTTACCCTGGCGCCGGGTGTCGACGGCCTGCTCCACATCTCGAAGCTGGGCCAGGGACGCAAGGTAAATCACCCCCGGGAGGTGGTTGAGGAAGGCCAGCAGATCGAAGTGATCATAGAAGCCGTCGATCCCGATGGTCGTAAAATTTCCCTGGCACCGGCCGACTACGTGTCGCCGGCAGCCGAAATCGAAAAGGAATACGAGGAGTTGCAGTCCTATCGGACGACGCGCCAGCAGAAGCGGAAAGAAAGTGAATCGCTGAGCAGTTTTGGAGCCCTGCTGAAAAAGAAACTCGACCAGAAAAAGAGTTGACCGGCCGCCGACAGAGCCTCAAACCCGATTCAACAAGGCCGGTCGCTCTTGTCTACCAGCAGGCTCTGTCGATACATCTCGAACATGATTACCGCACCGGCCACGCTGCTGTTAAGCGACTCCATGGTGCCGGCCATCGGAATGGTCACCAATCGATCGCAATGGCGCCGTACCAGCGGCCTGATGCCGTGTCCTTCATTGCCGACGACGAGGCAGACCGGCAGGTCGAAGTCGGTCTGGTAAATAGATTCAGCCGCCTCGTCCATGACCGCACCGAACACCCAGGCACCCGCCTTTTTCAAGCTCTGCAGCGCACCGGCAAGATTGGTCACCTGGCAGAGATGGACCAGCGACAAGGCGCCTGCGGCCGCTTTTGCCGCCGTACCGCCGAGCGGGGCCGAACGTTCCCGGGTCGTGATGACAAACCGTACGCCGGCCGCATGCGCCGAACGAATGATTGCTCCGAGGTTATGCGGGTCTTGCAGCGAATCGCAAGCCAGGAGCCGCGGCCGCTGTCCTGCGGCAACCGCTTCGGTGAACAAGGCGAGCAGATCCTCGAATGGCAGCAGCCGAACCGCCGAACCACGGGCCACCACCCCCTGATGATTGATATTCCCCTCCGGACTGCCGGTGATCTTGATGCGTTGCGTAAAGGAACACTTGATCCCCGCCGCCCGGGCGCTCTCGATCAATTCCTGCCAGCGTGTTCCCTGTCGATCTTTTTGTAGGATCAACTCGGTGATCCGTTCAGGATCCCGGCAAATCGCCTCGGTTACCGAATGAATACCCCAGAGCAGATCTTCGCTATAGCGGATACGCTGCTCGCCGGTACGGGACCGCTCTTTTCGACGTGGCTCCGTCATGATCGAAAACCACTCAATGGACTGCCGTCGATGCCCCTCCGGCAACGCGCCCGCTCCGCAAAGATGATGCCACACAACATGCTGACCGCATCATCGAGGCGATCATTAACAATCAGGTATTCATAGTCGTGCCGCTGCGCCATCTCCTGACGGGCGTTCGACAGGCGCCTGCTTATCGTCTCTTCATCGTCGCTGCCTCGGCCACGTAACCGTTTTTCCAATTCATCGAGATCGGGCGGAGCGACAAAAATCGAAACCGCCGGGAAGGTTCCGGCCGCCCTGACAAGGGCTGCGCCCTGCACGTCGATATCGAGGATCACGTCATTGTCCTGTTCCAATCTGCTCGACAGCGGAGAAATGGCGGTCCCGTAATAATTGTCGTGGACCTTGGCCCACTCGAGAAACGCGTTATCTTCGATCATTGCCGAAAAACGATCAGTATCGATGAAATAGTAGTCGCGCCCGTCAATCTCTCCACGTCGCGGCGGCCGGGTGGTATGGGAGATGGAGAAGACAAGGTGTCCGACCTCCTGCATAACCCGCCTGAGCAATGTCGTCTTTCCGGTACCGGACGGCGCGGAAACGATAAAGAGACTACCTCCCATCAGCGCTCTCCGTCCGCTTCCAGGCGCGTCGCCTCGCGCGCCTCGGCCAGATGCGGGGCAATTTGCAGAGCAGCAACGCGCTGGGCCAGGGTGTCGGGCTGTACCGAAGAGAGAATGACATGATTGGAGTCGGTGATAATGATCGAACGGGTCCGGCGGCCTTCAGTCACATCAATCAGCCGTTCCGCATTTTTAGCCAGTTCCTTGAGCTTGCGGGCCGGAGACGAGCCGGTATTGATCACCGCGACAACCCGCTCCACCATAACCGTGTTACCGTAACCGATATTGAGCAGTTGCATTGTGTTGTCTCAACAAGCGAAGGTTGTTCGTGGCCGGAACCCGGCTATTCGATGTTCTGAACCTGTTCCCGCATCTTTTCCAACTCGCTTTTCAGCGCGACGGTTTGCTGGGCAATCCGGGCATCGTTGATCTTGGAGGCCATGGTATTCACTTCCCGCAAGAACTCCTGAATGAGGAAATCAAGGGTGCGACCGACCGGTTCGGGCGACTGGAGCAAATCCTCAAATTGTTTGATATGGCTTCGCAAGCGGACCAATTCTTCGGTAACATCGGTCTTGTCTGCCAGGATAGCCACCTCCTGGGCAAGACGGGCCGGATCGAGTTCGACATGGCCGAGCAATTTTTCCAGCCGATCCTTGAGGGCCGTTTCCCGCTGGCTGATCAACTCCGGGAGATGCTCTTCAATACCTGCCAAAACGGCGGCAAACGAGTGCAATCTCCGGCCGAGATCTTCGCTGAGGTGGGCAGCCTCTTTTACCCTCATTTCCAGGCAGCGCTGCAAGGCTTCGCAGACCACCCGATCGATGTCCGGTGCGATAGCATCGAGATCTTCAGAACGCTGCTCCCTGATCAGGATGTCGGGCAGATTGGCAAAATGCAGCAGATCGATGTCCGGGGAGAGACCGGTATGCGCGGCCAGACTGTGCAGCGCCTG
>JAZBPM010000100.1:0-3333 GCA_036351615.1 Desulfofustis sp. | reverse complement strand
TCCACAACGTCGTCAGCGGAGAGTAAAAGTGGCAGAGATCGGTAGACGGATCACCCCACCGCGGCATCTCCCAGTCGATCAGGTGGGTGGTGCCGAGGGCGTCGTTGACGATAAAATTACCGGAATTGACCTCGGTATTGACGATGCAGAAGCAAGGATCATACTGAAAGTAGCGCTCCTGGTCAGTCCGGCCCGCGGCCCAGGTGAGGATTCGTTCCAACAGCGATTTGATTTCGGGAGAGCCGAGTGGCGACTCGAAATAGTGTTGTAGCAATCCGCTGCATTCCTCGAAAATCAGGCTCAGCGGCCGCCGCTCAACGACCAGGTGATGGTCGCCGGTTGGCCGCACCCGGTGAATCGATGCCAGCGTCCGGGCGGCACCGGCGAGATCCCGCCGATAATCGAGTGGTCGACCCGGCAGGTACTGCATGATAGCAATACCGCGGTCGATCTGCCGACGGCTGTTGTCGACGAAATAGGGTAACGGGGTGACCCCGGAAGCTTCGAGCAGTCGCAGCGCCTCGTATTCATAAACGATCTGGTCGTCCCGGCCGATCTGGGTGCCGATATTGACCCGGAAGACCAGTGGTCGCCCCTCGTCTACCAGCAGGTAGTTCAGGTTGTACTCGCCGCCGGCCAGCGGTTCCACACGAAAGCGGCGTCCGGCGAGCATCGGCACGTCGTCCCAATCGCGCGATGCCAGATAGGAGGCAACACGATCCCGATATAACTCCAGTAGATGATATTCAGCCATCGCTTCCCTCTGTAGAGAGAACATGGGGCCGATCGACCGATAATTCAAGGACGACGATCCACCCTTCACTACTTCCGAAAGTATAAACACCCTATCTTCTCTGCTTCTCACTTTCAATAATTTTCAGAATGTTCAAGCTCTTACTTGGCAGATTCAGGGGAAAACGGCTGAGCGGTTCACAGCGATTCGGATAACGATCTCCTTCCAGCGAAACAAGACAGACGTCCAGTTCCGCCGGACGTCTGCTCTCTCATTTTTCATCGATACATTTTGATCTCGCCGTTTAAATCGCCCGTACCCGTGAGCTGCGAGCAGCAGAAGGTCTGATCTCTTCCATATCTATTCGGTACATGGCTTACTTGCCTGACCCTGGTTGCTTATCGATACGACCGGACGGCAGTTGTTGTTGAAGGCAGGCACGATAATTGAAGCATCCCTCTTATAGTAACATTGCCTGCACCCGTTCCGCAGCATTTGATCAATCCCGGAGAAGATGAGAAAACCAATCATTCAGAATAGAGGGGGATGGTATGAGTGAAACTGACTATATCAAGTGGTTCAGTGATATCTCCAGCGCCGATCTGGATACAGTTGGGGGAAAGAATAGTTCGCTGGGAGAGATGATACGCGAGCTTGAAAAAAGCGGAGTACGAGTGCCGGACGGATTTGCGACAACTGCCGCGGCCTACCGTGAATTTCTCGATTACAATGAAATCAAAGACCAACTCGGGAAAATTCTGAAATCGTACCACGCGGGTGACCTTGATCTGAAAGCCGCCGGCGAACAGGCCCGGGAACTGATTCTCGACGGTGAATTCCCGGAATCAATCGGTGCGGCAATCAAAGAGGCATACCGGCAACTTGGCAGTGGTCGCGGCACACAACAAGGGACAGATGGCGACAAATTGGATGTGGCGGTCCGCAGCAGTGCCACGGCGGAGGATTTGCCGGAAGCCAGTTTTGCCGGCCAACAGGAAACGTTTCTCAATATTTCAGGGTCACGGGAGTTGCTCAACAGCTGCCGACGCTGCTATGCCTCCCTGTTTACCGATCGGGCCATCGCGTATCGACACAACAAAGGGTTCGATGATCTTGATTTGGCTATCTCGGTCGGTTTCCAGCGGATGGTCAGGTCCGACAAGGCCGGTTCGGGAGTGATGTTTACGCTTGACACCGAAAGCGGGTTCCCGAAGGTTGTCATGGTCGATGCGGTTTGGGGATTGGGCGAGAACATCGTCCAGGGGACGGTTACTCCAGACGAATACCGGGTGTTCAAACCATTCCTGAACCAAGAAGGGGTTGTCCCTATTATTGAAAAGCGCCTCGGGGCCAAGGAAAAGACCCTGGTCTACGGCCGTGGCGGTACCGGGGCCACCCGGAATATCGATACGCCGCCCCGTCGGCGCAAGCAGTTCGTGCTCTCCGACCAAGAGGTCCTTCAGCTGGCCCGCTGGGCCTGCATTGTCGAAGAACATTACGGCAAACCCATGGACCTGGAATGGGCCAAGGACGGCAACACCGGCGAGTTGTTCATCGTTCAGGCGCGTCCGGAAACGGTTCATTCACAGAAACAGGAAGGCCCGATGCAACGGTATCGGCTCAAGGAAACGGCAAAACCGCTGGTCACCGGCCTGGCCGTGGGGGATGCCATCGCCGCCGGCAAAGTACAGCTGCTGGAGCACAAAGACGAGATGAGCTCGTTCGAAGAGGGCTCCATTCTGGTGACGGAAATGACGGATCCCGACTGGGGTCCGGTCTTGAAGCGGGCTGCCGGCATCGTCACCGAACACGGGGGCAGGACCAGTCATGCCGCCATTGTCAGTCGGGAACTTGGCCTCCCCGCAGTGGTCGGCGCCGAGGGAGCGATGGACAAACTGCGCGGCTGTGACGAGGCAACCGTTGATTGTGCCGAAGGCTCCAAGGGATTCGTCTTTGAAGGGCGGTTGGATTATGAGCGGCAGGAGATAGATATCCAGGATATCGATCAGGTCGATGTCCCGATCATGCTCAATATTGCCACCCCCGAGGCAGCCTCCCGCTGGTGGCGGCTACCGGCCGACGGTATTGGGCTGGCCCGGATGGAGTTCATCATCAATAACCTGATCGGGGTACACCCGATGGCCCTGGTGGAGCCGAACCGGATTGAAGACGAAGCGGTGCGGCAGCAGATCGAAGAAGCGGCCAAAGGGTACGAGGAGCTACCGGAATTTTTTATCGATACGCTTTCCCGGGGGATTGGGAAAATTGCCGCATCGCGTCACCCGGACCCGGTCATTGTCCGGATGAGCGACCTTAAGACCAACGAATACCGGGAACTGATCGGCGGCGAATGGTTCGAACCGGAAGAGGAGAACCCGATGCTCGGCTTTCGCGGCGCTTCGCGTTACTACAGTGACCGCTACCGTCCCGCTTTTGCTCTGGAGTGTGCGGCGATCCGGCGGGTACGCGAGCAACTCGGTTTCGGCAACGTGGTGGTGATGATCCCGTTCTGCCGGACACTAGAAGAGGCCGACAAGGTATTGGAAGTCATGGCTGAAAATGGTTTGCGGCGAGGCGAGAGGGGGCTTGAAGTCTACGTG
>JAZBPM010000099.1:0-7644 GCA_036351615.1 Desulfofustis sp. | reverse complement strand
GGCCTCGCGCCATACCCTCACAAGACATTTCAGTTTGCCTAATAGGCCATATCAACGGCCAGCCATGCGCGATATCGCCGGTAGATCCGGCTGGAAATTTTGAATCGTAATTCGGACAGCAAACTCCACCTTGGCATATGATGGTAACTGAGAACAGAATTCCAGTTTTCTCCATTGATGGTCGCGCCATTTCAGACGTTGACCTGCTTGAATGTCGTGGACTCTTCCCCGATCTGCAGACGGCAATCCAACGGGCATCTGCTGTCTCTGAAGCCCCGGATGCGGGTGCGCTTCAGGAATATATCAACAATTTCCGCTACCAGCATGAACTGATTTCGAGAGAGGATCTGGATGAATGGCTTGAAGCCCGGAAAATTAGTCCGGAGGAATTTCTGGAAGCCATGTCGAGCCTTCAAGTTGCTGAAAGCACTGATGATATCGATATGTGCGAAACCTTGGACCCTTCACAATCCAGAGTGCTTTGCTGGTGTATCAGGGAGCTCGAATCCGCCTGCAAGCAGGCTCATCGCTGGCTGCTGTTCAGCGATAAAGCCTTTCTTCAGGATGGCGACCTTTTCGATTTATTAAAAGAGGGAAGCCTTCGCTATGAAGCATGGTTGGCGGCCGAAATCACCAAGAAAGACCTTGAGGCGCTTTTAAACAATCGGATGCTTGATTTCACTAAAGTGGACTTGACTACGCTGATGACAGATAGCGAACAAGTGGCGCGGGAAGCCCGCCTTTGCTGGCAGGAGGGCTTGTGGCAGCCTGAGGACTTTCAAAAGCTTGCACCGGTCGCGCTAGGTCATGAATGTTCAAGAATGCGCGACCTTGACCCGGTTTTTCGTACGCAACTTCTGGCGAGAATGCCGGGAGACGTCCTCGCACCAGCGGAAACGGAGGAAGGCTGGACGGTCGTGGGACTGACATCCCGTCATCCTCCGACTCTTGGGGATTCAGAAGTCTATGATGAATTGAAGGAGCTCCTGGTGCGGCCCAGATTGGAAAAACTCTCCAAAGATCGTATTCTTTGGCATTTAAGATCCTGATGCCCGAAAGTCTTGATACCTCACTTGAGCAATCTCCGTTTTTCCGTTTGTTTCCTGCGGAGGAACTGACGGATCTCAAACAGTCTTGCGAGCCCTTAGAGCGCTCTTTCGGCCAACTGATCGTACAGGAGGGAGACCCCGCTGATGCGCTTTTCATGATCCTTGAGGGGCAGGTTCGGGTTTTGAAACGCTCGGACTCAGGAGAAGAACTTGCATTGGACAAATTAGGCCCCGGTGATGTCTTCGGCGAATCTGCTCTCTTTGAAGGGGGTATTCGCAATGCGTCGGTTCGATGCAGTTCACCAACACGGCTCTTGCGGCTTTCCCGTGAAAAATTCGATGCTCTGGCGGAAAAACGGCCAAGCCTGCGGAAACACCTGGAACAAACCCGAAAGCTTCGCGCGATCCGCATTTTCCTGTTTAAGCGAACCCAGTTTGGGCGGCTGCCCGATACAGAGCTCTCACAATTAATAGAGAAGCTTCAGCCCGTTTCGTTTGCAGACGGGCAATACTTGATCGAGCAGGGCGATAATCCAGGCCCCATGTTTCTCATCGAATCGGGGAAAGTTCATGTCTTCCATGTGAATCCGGATGGCGATCAGCGTAATCTCGCCTATTTGCACGAGGGTGATTTCCTTGGCGAGCTGTCTGTTCTCAATGGAGCCCCGCGGGTGGCCAGCGCCGTCGCGCAGGGGCCGGTAAAGTGCCTGTCCCTCTCCCCGGATTCCGTTCAATCACTCTACGAATCCTGCGATCATTTCAGGCGTTTGCTCGATGAACGCCGCGCCCAATACGATCTCGACCGCGAGGCGCGCGTTCCGTTGGATTTTGCGCAAGAGCAAGTGGCTACCGACGCCAACGAAGGCAGTACGAATGTCGAAGGCGCCGAGGATGTTAAGGAGGATGCACCTTTTGCCGATGAATCCGGGTATTTCCGTAAACGGGGACGCATCCGCAAGTTTTCCTTTATCGCACAAATAGGTGAAATGGACTGTGGCGCCGCCTGCCTGGGCATGGTCTGCCGACATTTCGGTCGTGCGGTCAACATGACGAAAATCCGCGAACTCTGCAGCACCGCGACGGATGGAACCAGCCTGCGCGGCATTGTCCATGCAGCAAAAGAGCTCGGCCTTGCGGCACGCTCTGTCAAGGCCTCCCGGGCCAACCTCGATTCCATGCCTCTCCCGGCAATTGTTCACTGGGAGGGACGCCATTGGGTCACGCTTTATGACGTCGGGCGCAAGGATGTCCGGCTGATGGATCCTGCGATTGGGTTTCAACGCCTTTCCCGCAAAGAGTTTCTGGAGAGCTGGACCGGCTACGCCGCCTTGTTTGATTTTACGGAGGCCTTCAAGGACGCCCCGGAATCCAAAAGTGGACTGTCCTTTATATGGCCGGTTTTGATGCGCAACCGCGGCTCCCTCTTGCTCGCCGGGGCCCTGGCGATGATAGCAGGAATCCTGCAAATTGCCTTTCCGGTCTTTTCGCAAGTGATTGTCGACCGCGTCATCGTGGATGTTGATCTGGACCTGCTGGATGTGATCATGGTCGGCTTGGGATCCTCCCTGGCATTCCTTCTTGCCTGTAATATCATCCACCAATTCCTGCTGGCCTTTACCGCTGTCCGTATCGATTTGACCATGACAGATCTGATTACCCGGCGCATGCTGGAGCTTCCGATTTCCTTTTTTCAGCGCTGGCGAGTGGGTGACATCCAGCGACGCCTTGAAAGCGCGCAGCAAATTCGTCAGTTCTACGTTAATGAAGGCCTGGCGGGAGCGCTTGCCATTTTGCAGCTGGTTGCCGCTGTAGCCCTGATGCTCGTCTACAGTATTCCCATGACCGGTGTCTTTGCAGCAACGCTTCCGCTCTTTGCCCTGCTGATGCTGGCTTCACGGAAAATCCTGAAACCCCTCCTCAACGACATAGAAGCACGTCAGGCAGAGTTCAGCTCGGTACAAATCGACGCCATACGGGGCATTGAAGCCGTAAAGGCTTCGGCCGCTGAAGCCTCCTTTCGGAACCAGCTGCTGGGCAACTTTCTGTCCATCTCGCAAAAGACCTTTCGCAGCACCTTTGCCACGATGACCTACGACAGTCTGGTCAACCTCGTCAGCCTCATTGGAGCCAGCCTCTTTTTGTATTTCGGTGCGAGGACAGTGATTGCAGGCAACATGACCATTGGCGCATTTGTGGCGTTTAACAGCCTTATTCTCCTTTCCTTTAACTCGATGGTTCGGGCATTGACGCTCTGGGACGAGTTTCAGTTCGTGGCGATTCTACAAAGCCGCCTGCAGGAAATCTTCGAGTCGGAACCGGAACAGGGATGGGATCGCTCCCAACTCAAACCCGTTCCATCGCTGGAAGGCAGACTTGGGTTGCGCAACGTAAGCTTTCGCTATGGCGGACCGGAATCTCCCCTTATTCTGAATAACATCAACCTTGAGATTGCACCCGGTGAAACAATTGCCCTGGTCGGTCGCAGTGGCTCCGGTAAAACAACCTTGATCAAACTGTTGGCGGGATTGATCGAACCCAACTCGGGTGACATCCTCTACGACCACTGTGCCCTGCCAACGCTGAGCTACCGCGACCTGAGACGATGCATCGGCATGGTATTACAGGAAAATCACGTTTTTGATACCACGATTGCCCAAAACATCGCCTTCGGTGACCCGGAACCCGACGATGAGCGCATTCAGCGTTCAGCGCGTCTTGCCAACGCAGACGGCTTCATCGAAAATTTCCCACTTGGATACGAAACACGTATCGGTGTAAGCGGCATCGGCCTGTCAGGCGGCCAGCGCCAACGTATCGCTATCGCCCGTGCACTGTACAATGACCCGCCTGTCCTGATCTTCGATGAAGCAACAAGTGCCTTGGACACCGAGAGCGAAAAAGCCATCCAGGACAATCTGGCTGCGTTAATGGGTGGACGCACGAGCATCGTCATTGCCCACCGGCTGAGTACCATCCGGGATGCTGACCGTATCGTGGTTCTCGAGAAAGGACAGATAGCGGAAATAGGAAACCACGAGGAGCTGATGGCCGCTCGTGGTTTGTATTTTTTCCTCTCCAGCCAGCAACTTGGAGTCGATTGACCCCCTTTTATCATGGAACACGATCCCAACGCCCCGTCTCCCTGGTTGCCGAAAAACCCTCCCCCATTGGTTTTCGTGCTGACCGGGTGGGTACTGGTCCTGCTGGCCTTGGCCATTCTCGCCTTCGCGGCTCTCGTGCCGATTCCGGAAATTGAGACAGGTACGTTCTCCCTAGAACCGGAGGACGGCTTTGTAACGGTTCAGGCAGAGCGCGAGGGAATTATTGAAGAAATCCTTGTTCAGGAAGGCGAGCACGTTGAGGTCAATGAGGTCATCGCTGTGTTTCGCTCCCCCAATTTGCTGGAATTGTCAGCTCGGCGTGACCAGCAGTCAGCCCGGAAGGCGTATGTGGAAAAAATGGCAAGGCAACAGATCGCCGCCATTGATGAAGAATTGAATCAGGCTCAAACCGAGAAAGAGTATTCGATTGCAGTCGTCGCCCGTAGAAAGCTTTACGTAGAACGGCAGGCAGAGGTCTTGGAGATCTTCGAGAGCGCCAAAATGAATCAGCTCAGCTCCATAATAGAAATGAACGACTATGAAGTGATCGCTGCCGAGGCGGAGGCTGACTTGCTGGAGGCAGAGGCCAACCTCGCGCGCTTGAACCGTGAGATCACTGACTTGAAGGCGCAGCGGGAGCAAATTGAGATGGAAATGACCCAAGCGGTTGAGCAACTTGAGGTGACCATCGCAAGTTTGAACCGTGATCTTGTAGATGTCTCGGATAATGGACAGGAAGTTCGATCCATAACAGGAGGTACCGTAACGCAGGTATTTTATCGTCAGCCAGGTACTGTAATTCAACGGGGAGAACGCCTCTTTGCGATTGCGCCCGAAGGGAAACCGCTTCTTGCGCGTGTACGCCTGCCGGAAACAGCACTGCCGCGGGTCGAAATCGGTCAGGGTGTTCGCCTGAGTCTGGCGGCCTTTCCTTACCAGCGGTTCGGCATGGCTGATGGCGAAGTCTCCTGGTTGAGCCCGCAACGCCAGCAAATAGAGGGTGCTGCCGAGCAGCAATTTATCGCGCTCGTTGCCGTATACCAGGATCAGCGATTTCAGACCGCAAGCCTTCTTGCTGGAATGGAAGGGGAAGCCCGCATTGTCGTGGGGAAGCGAACCCTGCTCGAATACGCCTTTGAACCCATTCGGGCATTACGTGAGCAAATGCGAACCAGATCCGGGAAATGAAAGGCAAAAACCTTCGTGAGGCAGACGAACGGCGATCCCTGACCATCGCTGACATATGGACGCAGAGTCCCTCCATGAAACGGTGCCTTAAGCTCGCTGAGCTGGCCGCCTCCTCTGAAGTTCCGGTGCTGGTTCTTGGTGAAAGCGGGGTTGGAAAAACAATCCTCGCGCAGGCGATACACAATTCATCCAGTCGTCAACAGGCCCAGCTGGTATCCTTCAATTCCTCAGCCATTAGCGACACCCTCCTTGAAAGCCAGCTCTTTGGACACGAAAAGGGGGCCTTCACCGGTGCCAACCGAAGTGTCAAAGGTAAGTTTGAACAGGCTGACAAGGGAACGCTCTTTCTTGATGAAATCGCGGATATGAGTCTTTCCGCGCAGGCAAAGATCCTGCGGGCAGTCGAGTATGGTGAGTTCGAACGCCTCGGCTCCGAGAAGATGATGCACGCCAACGCCCGCATCATTTCAGCAACCAACGTCTCCCTGCGCCAACGTATTCGGGAAGGGCGTTTCCGCGAAGACCTCTACCATCGCCTGAACGGTCTCAGCCTCATCATCCCGCCCCTGCGCGAACGTCTGGAAGATTTACCCGCGCTCATTTCCCTGGAACTCAAGAATGCTTCAGAACAAAGCGGCCGGCATATCGAAACCATCCACGCAGAGGCCATGCAGCAGTTGCTTGATCATGACTGGCCGGGAAATCTCCGCGAATTGCATCACACGTTGCGGACCGCAGCCCTCTTTTGCGAAGACGGTGAAATCACTCCGGATTCACTTTTCTTTCAACAGGAATGGGGAGGAGCGGGCACGACAAGCATGGCACCAGATCGTCATCAAACCACTCCCGTGGCACACTCCGATAAGCTCGGGGATGTTGTCCGTTCCCATCTCATGGCAACCTATGAGCGGTGCGGTTTCAATCAGGTGGAAACCGCAAAGCGTCTCGGCATTGCGCGGTCGACTCTCGTGCGCCATCTCCGGGAAGCAGGACAAGCCGATTGAATCAAATTGAGACATGGGTGTTTTAAAATGAGACACCCTTTGTCTATAAGCAGGGCTACGCGGGTAGTTTATTTTATCTAATCGAAGTTTCTTCAAACATTTTGTTTATTTCATAACCATTTGTTTAACAATGGTTTATATTTTGCAAATGCGTTCTTCCTGCAGGACGAAAAAGAAAAATCCGGTGATTGGCATGTAACATGATTACGTTAAGGGCAATGAATCGCAAAGAAAATGCTCAGTCAACAAGCCCCAAGAAGGATGGGTTAAAGGCCTCGAAGCCAAGTGCTCAAGGCATCCGGCTTGATGACCTCATCCCGACCAGTGATATAAAGGGTGGGCGCAAAGTGATTTTCGGGTCCTCTCGAAACAAATAACCACAAAACAAAAAACCAGCCACTAATATACATCATGGAAAACAAAACCAAAAAGAACGCAAAGACCGACAACAAATCCGTTATCAAGGAGATTCAGCTCAACGATCTGGAGTCCAAGAAGACCGAAGAGGTCAAGGGTGGCTTTCGCCGTATACTCACGAGGTAATCTGAGATCCTAAGGGAGATCAAACTCAACGTAACTTTCAGTTTCTTAACGACTCATCATATAACCAGCCAATATTAAGTATCATGGATAACAAAACCAATAAGACCGCAAAGACCGAAATCAAGTCAGCCGACAAGGAAGTTCAGCTCAAGGACCTGGAGTCCAAGAAGACCGAAGAGGTCAAGGGTGGTATCCGCCGCATCTTTACCAGGTAATTCGGAAATCCCGGCTGCGAACAAGACAGCCCTGGGATTTGTTACCCGCGGTAACCAGACTTTTTAAACAATCACCCCCTTTGCTCATGGCAGAGGGGGTATTTTTTTGTGGCCTCAGCAATGGTGCGGGCGGGAAGAATCAGATGGATTCTGACCCTTCCACTATGGTGAGGAATTGATTCGGTGAAATATTGTTCAGCTCGTCGACTTGTCCGGAGGGCCATTCGATGCGGATGAGCTCGACAAGGGCGGCGTCCCCCAATCCGAAGTGGACTCTGAGGTCATTCTGGCAACTATGGCCGCTTCCGCTGGATACTTCCCTCATTTGCTGCACGGTCTCTCCACGGATGGTGGCAGAAAGATAAACCTTCGCGCCGATGGCGGACCGGTTGGAACGGGTTCCTTCAAGGGTAATCATCAGCCAGTTATTCGCTGTTCCATTGTTTCTGAAGACGGCCAGCGTCCGCGGGGGATCGGTAAGCGTGCCTCCCCAGCGGATACCATCGCCGAAGACAATGTCCAGGTCTCCGTCATTGTCAAAGTC
>JAZBPM010000098.1:0-2143 GCA_036351615.1 Desulfofustis sp. | reverse complement strand
CCCATCATCCGCGGCTGGGCAAAGGTCTGATCGGCCATCCATGTGTTCATCGGTAAGGTCATGAAGACGATGCGACCGAGGCCGACATGGTGTTCGTAATAGTCGAGCTGCAGCCAGAAAACCTTGCGCAGCTTCTCCTTCATGTCCTCGATGCCCTGCAGGTGATCGACAATCCGGTCGGTGAGTTTGCCCATCCAGATATCGACGAATGCGAATACCAGCCGCTCCTTGCTGCCGTAGTGCTTGTAAATCGTCGTAAAACTCACCCCGGCCTTCCTGGCCACATCACGGATACTGGCCTGATGAAAATCGGCGTTGGAAAAAACGTCCAGCACCGCCCGCTCGAGACGTTCGTGGACATCGGGGTGAAACGATCTGCTCATGGGACCTGATTGACTGCTCTGGGAAAAACTATCTGTAATCCGACTACCGGATCGTCTTTTACCGCAAATCCGCTGTCTGTCAATGACCAAAAAGCGACAACAGCACCCCGGCCGAAACGGCGGAGCCGATGACACCGGCGACATTTGGCCCCATGGCGTGCATCAGCAGGAAATTGGTCGGGTCCTCTTTGCTGCCGACCACCTGCGATACCCTGGCGGCCATCGGCACAGCCGAAACGCCGGCCGAACCGATCAGTGGATTGATGCCGGTCCTTGAGAACTTGTTCATCACCTTGGCCAGCAAGACACCCGATGCCGTGCCGATGGCAAAGGCGATTACGCCGAGCAGGAGAATGGCCAGGGTCTCCACCTTGAGGAATTGCTCAGCGGTGGCGGTCGCCCCGACGGTAACCCCGAGAAAGATGGTGATGATGTTGATGAGCGCGTTTTTTGCCGTGTCCTCGAGACGGCCCACCACCCCGCATTCCCGAAAGAGATTGCCGAGCATCAACATGCCGACCAGGGTTGCCGCGGCCGGGACGATAAGGCTGACGATGATGGTGACGATAATCGGAAAGAGAATTTTCTCTTTTTTCGAAACGTGCCGCAACTGGCTCATCCGGATGCTCCGCTCCGCCTTGCTGGTCAGCAGCTTCATGATCGGCGGCTGAATGATCGGCACCAGAGCCATATAGGAGTAGGCGGCGATGGCGATGGCCCCGAGCAGGTGCGGCGCCAGCTTGGACGACAGAAAGATCGCGGTCGGACCGTCCGCCCCACCGATAATGCCGATCGACGCGGCTTCCTGGGCGGTAAACAGGCCCGAAGCGATAGCCCCGATAAAGGTGATAAAAATGCCGAACTGCGCCGCCGCGCCGAGCAACAGTGACCGCGGGTTGGCGATGAGCGGCCCGAAATCGGTCATGGCACCGACCCCGAGGAAGATCAACGGCGGAAAGATACCCAGGTGATCGCCCTGGAACAGGTAGTAGAGAAGCCCGCCCGGTTCAACGGTGTGAACCGCCGCCGCGGTAATCTCCAGGACCGGCGGCTTCATCATGCCGGCAAAGGGGAGATTGGTGAGCAGCACGCCAAAGGCGATCGGTACCAGCAACAGCGGCTCGAAGCCGCGGACAATGGCCAGGTAGAGCAGCAGGCAGGCGACCCCGAGCATCAGGATCGCTCCGAAACTGAGACCGTAGACGCCGGTCGTCCGACAAAATTCCAGTAAGGCCGCACCCATGGTTGATCCTCCCGGCTCAGGTCAGGACAACCAGCACATCGCCGGCGTTGACCGAGGCCCCTTTGACCACTTTGACCTCGGCGACGACCCCGTCGGCCGGTGCGACCACCTCGTTGGCCATCTTCATCGCCTCGAGGATGAGCAGGGTCTGCCCTCTGGTCACGCGGTCGCCTGAACTCACCTCGACCCCGACGATGGTTCCCGGCATCTGGGCAATGATGGCCCCGGTCGGCGATGCTGCGGCCGGCCGGCTGACAGGCCGGGCCGCCGGCGATGCAGGACTTGTTCCAACTTCCCGCGGCGCCGCAACTGCGGCCACATCAGCGGCGGCCCCAGCCCCGGCGATTTCTTCGATGGCTACCTCAAATTCACTACCGTTGACCACCACCCTGAATCGTCTCATTGCTCATCCTCCAGCCGTCATAACTCGTTTATATGAAAATCGGCGGGACTGGTTTTAACCTGTCCCCCGCTCACTTTCAAAACCACCCGGCCATTCCGACCACGGCGCCGGTTT
>JAZBPM010000097.1:0-3820 GCA_036351615.1 Desulfofustis sp. | reverse complement strand
TGTCGATAATGTAGCGCTCATCGGGAAACACCTGGAAAGCGGCCTCCCGAGCCAGCGCGACCATGGATGGATCGTTGATCAGTGGGATATTCTCATGGGTGATCTCGATGTTCACCGTGCAGCGATGGGTGGTGCAGACCTGCTCGGCAATCCTGATGAACCGTTCGGTGGGCTGCTCGATGGAATCCGGTCCGCCGCGATAGAGGAACCTGATCGACCCCTCCAGCTCCACGTTATCGGCGATGATGTTGCTCTTGATGCCGCCGTTGATCCTGCCGAACATGATGGTCGTCGACTTCAGGTTACTGATCTCCCGGGTCTGGATCATCTGCACGGTCTGGATCAGGTTGGCGGCGGCCAGAATCGGGTCGATCGCCTCCTGCGGCAAACCGGTGTGGCCCGACTTGCCTTTGATGGTCAGGGAGAAGACATCGAGTCCCCCCATCACCGCCCCCGCGGTAATGCCGATATAGCCGGAGGCGATCGGGGTCCAGACATGGATAGCCATCGCCGCATCGACCTTCGGGTTTTCCAGAACCCCTGCCAAGATCATCGGCACGGCACCGGCGCTCTCTTCATTGGGCTGAAAAACGAACTTGATCGCCCCCTTGATGGTCGCCCGCTGACCCACCAGTATCTTCGCGGCCACGAGCAACATGGCCAGGTGCGCGTCGTGACCGCAGGCATGCATCACCCCGGGTTTGGTGGAGACGTAGTCCACCTCGTTTTCTTCCTGGATCGGCAGAGCGTCCATATCGGCCCGCAGCATCAATACCGGACCGGGTTCCGCGCCCTCGAGAAGGGCTACCACGCCGGTTTCGACGACCCGCTGCGTCTCCAGCCCAAGCGCCTGCAGATAGGCCTCGACCACCGCCGCAGTCCGGTGTTCGGCAAATCCCAACTCCGGATACTGGTGAAAATCACGACGCAGGGCGATTACTTCATCGCGGCACTGTTCAATCTGTTCGTCAAGGTTCATGGATTCTCTGGCAGCTGTAATGGGATTTCCTTTGCTCTCAGATAAAGCCGTGGTAGCTCTTTTTGACGACGGCGGAAAAAACATAATTGATCATTGAGATATAATCAAATACCGGCACTTGCAGCGCCTCCTGCAGCGCGGCACCATACGGCGGCATCAAACTGCACTCCAACAGGAGCGCCCCAACATCTCGATTTCGCTCGACAACCCTGATCCCGGCCGCAACTACTTCCTGCCTGACCGCATCGACATCGATCTCGCCGCTCTCAGCCAGGGCAAAATGGTGAAATGCCGGCTGCTGCTCCAAGCCTTCGATGACCAACCGACTCGTATCATCGACCCCGACCGCCGCCAGGAGCTGGTGATCCAATGCTGCGCCATTTGCCGCGAGAATACCAAGCGAGCGTTGCGCACCGATAATGGCCAGAATGAACGGGATCTGCAGCAGACTGGAGAGAAACACCGGCACACCGAGTTCAGCTGCCAGCCGCCGCTGGTGCAGGGCCATATAGCCACAGTCTGCGGTAACCGCTCGAACGCCCTGGCGAACCAGTTCGGCTGCCGCATCCCTGAGCAGCGGGTAGATCGTCGGGTCCTGGCAGATCGCCCTATCCAGCGTGAAGCCTGCAACCCTGCTGAAACGCACCGGGAACTCGTAGGTGGTCGCGTTGGCCACATCCCCGGGAATAAAGGGAACAACCGTATCGAGCAACAGGATGCCGATGGCCTCACCGCTGCTGGTCCGCCCACTCGTGGTTCGATAGATCACCGACCCGGCCCTCCCGCTGTCTGTGAAACGCTGTTGCTTTGCCCTACCCCTTGACAAACAATTTTCGCGGCACGTCGGCAAAGGTTTCACAGCCCTTGTCGGTAACCCGGAACGCCTCGCTGCACTCGAAGCCGTAGGTATCCATCCACATGCCGAGAATCATATGAAAGGTCATGTTGGGCTGGAGAACCGTCGTATCTCCAGGCCGCAGGCTGACCGTATGCTCGCCCCAGTCCGGCGGGTAGTTGAGCCCCATCGAGTAACCGATGCGCGACTCCTTTTCCAGTCCGGCCTTGGCGATATGGTTGCGCCAGACCAGCTCTACCTCTTCGGCCCGCAATCCGGGCCGAATCGCAGCCAGCGTCAGATTGAGCCCCTCCACGGTGTGGCTGGCCAGTTCCACCAGCGGGGCCGGGGGCCGTTTCCCGAGATAGGCGGTCCGCGCGATCGGGCAGTGATAGCGATGCCGGCAGGCGGCCAGCTCCAGGTTGACCATCTGCTCGCTTTGGTACGGCTCGTCGGTCCAGGTCAAGTGGGGAGCCGAGGTCTTTTCCCCGGTCGGCATCATCGGTACGATGGCCGGATAGTCACCGCCATATTCCGGGGTGCCGGACATCTGAGCCCGGTAGACGTCGGCCACCACATCGCATTCCCGAACCCCGGGTTCGAGACGGTCGAGGGCGGTCGTCATCACCCGATTGGCAATCTGTCCGGCCTGGCGCATCACCTCGATTTCCGCTTCGGACTTGATCAGACGTATCCAGTTGACCAGCAGATCGGCGGTGACGAACCGGGCATCGGGCAGACTGTTTTGCAGTTCGGCAAAAGAGCGGGCGGTAAAATAGTAGGCGTCCATCTCCACACCGATGCTCCTGGTGCCCCAGCCCCGCTCGCGAATCACGTCACCGACGAAATTCAGCGGATGGCGGTGCGGCGAATGAACATAGCGATCGGGGTAGCCGATAATCAGCTCTTCGGGCAGAAAAGTGGTGTGCCGGGCGCCGGCCGCATCCATGCCGCGGCCGATCCACAGCGGTGTTGCCTCTTCGACGGCCAGTACCAGGCATTGCGGCGTATAAAACGACCAGCCGTCATAGCCGGTAAGGTAGTTCATATTGGCCGGGTCGGAAACCACCAGCACCTCGATGGCAGCTTCCGACATGCGCTCTCTCGCCAGGTCGATGCGCTGGCGATATTCAATTTCCTTGAACAGTGTCACCGGAAGGCCTCCTACCCGATTATTTTTAGACCCAACCCCTCAGCTGCATCGCTTTTTCGAGCATCTTCAGGGCATGGATCCAGGCCCCGAGCCGTAACGTGGTGCCGCCCGCCTCTTCGGCACGCTCTGCGGCACTGCGATAGGCCGCCAGAATCCGCTTTTCCAGCTGACGATTTACCGTCTCCAGGTCCCAGTACTGATCGGACAATCCCTGGGTCCGCTCGAAATGACAAACAGTCGCACCGCCGCTGTTGGCCACCACATCCGGTACGATAACCACGCCCTTGTCATGGAGAATCGCGTCGGCCTCGGTGGTCACCGGCCCGTTGGCTCCCTCGACGATGAGGCGGGCCGTGACGTTTGGAGCATTGCCCCGGTGAATGACGCTCTGCACCGCCGCCGGAACCAGGATATCGCAGTCGAGACCGAACAGATTCTCATTGGCAACCGGCTCGGTTCCGGGAAATTCGGCCACGCTACCGGTTCGGGCGACATGCTGCTTCAGGGCCTCGATATCCAGACCTGCGGCCTGGTAAACGCCGCCGTAGACGTCGCTGACGGCAACGATGCGGCAACCGGTCCCGGCAAGCAGTTCGGCCAGGGCCGAGCCGACCTGACCGAATCCCTGGACGACGGCCCGGGCACGGCTTACGTCAAGCCCCATATCCTGGGCCGCGGCCATCAGGGTCAGGAAGACACCTCGCCCGGTCGCCTCCTCTCCCCCCAGAGAACCGCCGAGAATAGCCGGTTTGTCATTGAGGGCTGCCGGGCAATGCTGCCCGGTAATCTGTTCATACTCGTCCAGCATCCAGGCCATTGCCTGTTCGCCGGTACCGATATCGGCCCCGGGCAC
>JAZBPM010000096.1:0-10001 GCA_036351615.1 Desulfofustis sp. | reverse complement strand
CGCTCAAAATCGACGAGAACGATCTTCCCGGAACCCTCCTGCGTGCGGCAGCAGGCCCTGCCGGCGAGTGACAAATCACGGTCGAACCAGGAGCGAAGTAGCGCCCCGCCGTAGGCCTCGACTCCGGCGGCCAGGTACGGCGGTGATCGACGGCTGAGGTTCGGTTTTATCTGGAGAGCGGGGCTGTCAGTGTGGGCGCCGATAATACGCACCCCATCGGTTAAGGGGGCTGCCTGATGAAACGAAAAAGCGATCAGGGAGCCGCCTCGGCAGATAAACCCCTTGTTGCCGACATCGAGCCACGGTTTTCCTTCCGGCAGTTCACTGAAGCCGGCAGTCAACAGGCGTTGTCGCATGGAGGCGACGGCATGAAACGGAGTCGGGCTGCGTTGGATAAAGGAAAAGAGCGATGCGATTGAGTCGGTGATTGCCATTATTACCCGAGCCGGGGCGAGAAGAGTTCGGTGACCGCCTGGTAGGCGGCGATAATCTGCAGTCTCCTGTTGTCGGGAACTCCTTCGGCAGCGGGAATTGGCGCCGCTTGCGGAAAAGACGAAACTGAACCTTCGCCGGCCGAACCAGCTGCTGCCGCGTCCTGGCCAGGCGATGCAGACGATTGCAGTTCACGCTGAGCTTCTGCGAGCCTGATCGAAGCCTGAGCGGCAATCCGGCGATCGGCAGCGGACGGTTCGGCCGGAGCCAATGCCGCTCGTCTGACGGTCTGCATTTTGACGATGGTTTCTTCCGGAGTTGCAGCACGGCCGATATCGATGCCGACCTCTCCTCCGACTGCGTACATGCGGCCATCGGGGCCTTTCTGGTAGACAAAAGAGGCGCCTCCCCGGGCATAGGCGCCGGCGGCGGCAAGGTGAGCCTGTTCGTGCGTCCGAACTTCTCGGTCGCGGCTTTGCAACTCGCGCAGCACGGTCTGCTCGGCAGCGGCAGCAGACCGATCGGGCTGACCGGGGGCTGCCGAGCCTTTCGCATCGTCGCCGCGGGAGGCGGCATCATCAGATAACGCATTACGTCGAGATTGCGGCGATACCTCGACGATATCGTCGACGAAGCCGACCGATACGTCCGCAGCGGAAGATTCTTGTCCAGCCGGGGGCGACGACACCCCGGTACTGCCGGAGGCTCCTGATCGGTTGTAAATCTGGCTAACCAAGGCGGGAGAGATACTCGTCATATCGGGTTGCTTGCAAACTGGTGTGGGCGGTCGTCGAAAGAGATGCGAACCGCACGGGAAAAGGCCCTCCGGTGATTAAGCCGGTTGTCTGCCAAGGGAGCCTTCATGGTGCTGTTACTGGTATTTTTCTTCCAGTTCATAGAGTGTTTCGAGGTAGTGATCGCGCAAACGCAGATCAATGTTGCTGCTTTCTATCTCATTGATCAATCGGTCGATAGCGGGGCCGATGTCGATGCCGTATTTGTTCCTGCCTTCCCGATTGGCCTGGTCGATGGTCAGGATCGCATAGTAAACGACCACCATTCTGGACATCGAATCGCGGCGAAACAGATAGAGCCGGCCGCCCATCGTGTTGAGGAAAAAACCGGCGTACTGATATAACGGCTCACCACCGATCTCCAGGTCGAACCGCTGCTGCAGGCAATCAGGGTAGTCGGTTAATTGGTAGAAATCGGCGAGAACCTGCTCGAAGGTGTCCCGTTCGCGATCGAGAATGCCTTTAAGCACGAGGATATTCTTTTTGCCGATGATGCGGAAAAAATGTGCGGTATTTTGCAGGATGGTGAACAGGTCGTCGGTTTCTCCGGTGACCACCGGCGGGTTGTCGACGAGTTTCTGGATCAGTTGCGGGAAATAGCTGCTGCTTTTTTCGTCGAGTTGAAAGGCCTGCAGATAGGGTCGGGTATCAAGCGTGTCGAAAAAATTTTCAACAGGATCGGCAAGCCGTGCGCAGCGTGTTTCCCGGGAAGCTGCTTCGGCTGCAGACTGGTCGCCGCCTTCGTTTTCGGTTCGGCCGATCGGTTCGATGGTCGGCAGCGCTGTCTTTGAGAGCCGTTCTGTAGTCTCCGTGGGCACGGGTTTTGAGGGTTTGACCGAGTCACCTGTGCCGGTGACGACGGGGGTATCTGAGAGACGACCATCCTGCTCCGGTTGACTCAGATCTTCAGCTGAACCGGCCGGTGATTGCATACCGGGTGCGGTCTCCGAGCGGTCGGTCCAGGCGGTGAACGTATCCAGAGATTCAGGAAAAAGAACGTATATAGTGCCGAGTGCAGCGACGATCAGAAACAGCAACCCGATAACAAATTTAGCTGTTGCATTCCGCTCTACACGTCGTTTTGGTGGAGGAGTCTGATTCTGTTCGGTCATTGCAAGCGACAGGGTAGGGGTGGCTATTGTACCGGACTCGTTCAGCTGACCCACTATACTGTCTCGTCAGTGAGAAGTCACGAACGAATTGTTGCTCGAAAATTCCGGGAAAAAAGATACCGTATCAGCTGGTTATCGTGATCTTCAAGCAAACGGCAGGTGCTGTGCGTAGCGTCGCTGTCGCTGCTTTTCTGCTTGACTGACACCAGCGAAAACACTATGCTAGGCGACTGTCTCAGATAAGAAATGTCATAATTTATGACAGCGTTTCCACTACGAAAAAATGTAAAAGAAATTCATTCACAGGGAGGAACAACATGACAATTTGTGTGGTAGGCCATTCGAACCCAGATACCGACTCCGTTACCTCGGCAATCGCATACGCAGCTCTTCTGAAAGCACAGGGCAAAGATGCCAAAGCCTGTATGCAGAGTTCAGCAGAAGCGTTGAATCCCGAATCCAAAGTGGTCATCGAGCGTTTCGGTCTGGCGATGCCGGAGCAGATATCCGACGCAGCCGGCAAGCAGATCGCACTCGTCGATTTCAGCGACCTTGCCCAGGGCCCCGCCAATCTGGCCGAAGCGGAAGTGGTTGCCATTGTCGATCATCACAAGATCGGTGATGTGACGACCAACAACCCGATCCTTTTCCGGGCCGAACCGGTTGGGTGTACCGGAACCGTGCTCAACAAAATGTTCAAGGAATCCGGCGTGGCCATCCCCAAGGATGTGGCCGGCGGTATGCTTGCAGCTATCCTGAGCGACACGGTGAATTTCAAATCGCCGACCTGTACCGATGATGACAAAGCCGCTGTCGCAGACCTTAAAACCGTCGCCGGCGTAGCCGATACCGACGCGCTGTTCATGGAAATGCTCAAAGCCAAATCGGCAGTTGCCGGCGTACCGGCCAAAGACTTGCTCTTCCGCGATTACAAGGATTTTGATATGAAAGGCCAAAAAGTCGGCGTCGGCCAACTTGAACTGGCCACCATCGACCAGGTTGCCGATGTGCGCGGAGAATTGCTCAAAGCAATGGAAGCAGTCAAGGCGGAAGGGCGTCACAGCGTTCTGCTGATGCTGACCGATGTCGTCAAAGAGGGCACCGATCTGGTCGTGCTGTCTGACGATCCGGCATTGATCGAAAAGGCTTTCAACGGTAAGCTGGAAAACAATTCGATGTGGATTGACGGCATGATGAGCCGCAAGAAACAGACCATTCCGAACCTGCAGAAAGCGTTTGGCTGCTAGCAATTCGCTCGCGCGTTTCTCCCGCCTGGCAGGTTGAGAGGGGGATGATGGAGACCCGGTTGTCGCAATAGCGGCAACCGGGTTCTTTTTTTAGGGGAGCTTGAAAAATCCGGAATTTCGTTCAGGATCGAGGCGCGCAAGAAAATTTTCCCGCAGGCATATATATGATATTCCGAGGATAAAATTTGATTGCGCAACGATGAGATTGGGCGAAATAGCAATTTTTCAAGGTTCCCTTTAGTTGCTCCCGTTATGCTCGACGGCGCGCTGTTTTCCTTTATCTATTAACGCACGGATTGTCGGGTCCTCGGCAAAGGAGCTACGCAACGGCAGCAGGAGCGCCTGAAACGTGCTTGGACTGTCGCCGGTGACGCTCGCGGAACGTGTTGCTGTCATGCGGGCCAACTCCGTTTCGGCCTGCTGTTGAGCAGTTAGCAACGCCTCCATTTTTCGGCTGGAGGCAGACGGATCTCGCTGATTCTGATTCTTGAGCCGGCTAATCTGCCAGGAAAGCGAGGCCAGTCGCTCCATCAGGCGAGCCCGTTCCTGCTCCGGATCGATCCCCCACGGCTGTCCTGTCCACCTAGCCTTGAGAAAACCGAGCGACATGCCGCGATTGCCGGATTGCACGACAATTGCGTTGTTGGCAAGAAAAGAGGGAACACTGTTGCGTTTCGGGTCGGCTCCGATGATCAGATCGATCTCCGGAAAGCGTTCGGCGATCTGCGTTGCCTGCGTGATAGAGCCGCTGCTCAGTAGGACAACCAGGTCGTGATCGCCGGATATGTCCGGCAGCAGACCGGAGAGGGCCTCGTTTGCAGGGATAACCAGGTAATCGTTGGGCCGAGGGGCAGTGTCCTCGGCGGTGAGGCCAATCACGGCAATACGCAGCGTGCCGACACGGACGCTGCGGTACGGCTCGAAGAGCAAGGTGTTGTTTGTATCCGTCAGGTTGGCGGAAATCCACGGAACGCCGATCTTTCCCGCCGTCAAGACGACATCGAGGCCGGCCGCCAGATCATAGGCACCGACGGCAACGCCATCATAGTTCATCTGCCGATAGACGGCTGCCATCGTCTCAACTCGGACCTTTTGCTGCCCGGAGGCGTCGACGCCGGGACGGTTGAACAGCAGGTTTCCCCCATCGACCAGCAGATAGGGAAGGTTGTGCTCCCGCGCGATTTCATCGATCCTTCCTGCTTTTCTGGACAGTCCGCCCAGTTTGTTGGAGCCTCAGCCGCCGCAGGCCTCGAGCTCGCCAAAAACATTGCCGGAAAAAAAGACACCAAAGTCGGCCGGCTCTGCCCAACCGGACGACGGTTGGAAGAAGAGCGAGGAGGCGAGGAAGAGGATTGCAATCAGGGGACTGATGGGGAACGTATCGTTTGTTTTCATTGTTCTCTGCTCATTAAGATGGTTCGCCATTTTTCCAGACGATCTTTAACGAGTGCTTCGTAGCCGCGGTTTGTCGGACGGTACAGAATTTTTCCGGCAAGCTCTTCGGGTAAATGAGTCTGACTGACCAGTGCATCCTTGTCATCGTGTGCATACCGGTAGCCCTTCCCGTATCCAAGTTGTTTCATGAGCCCGGTCGGTGCATTTCTGATGTGCATCGGAACGGGGAGAGACCCGGTTTTTGCGATTAACTCGGTTGCCTCGTTGGCCGCGGCATAGACCGCGTTGCTTTTCGGTGCGGTGGCCAAGTAGACAACGACTTGCGCCAATGCCAGCAGTCCTTCCGGCGGCCCCAAGGCCTGAAATGCGGATCTGCCGGCATTGGCCTGGACGAGGGCCTGCGGGTCGGCAAGGCCGATATCCTCGGCGGCAAACCTGGTTAAACGTCGAGAAATGTAGAGTGGGTCTTCCCCCCCTTCTATCATTCGATAAAACCAGTAGAGACCGCCGTCCGGGTCTGAATCACGAAGGCTCTTATGCAGAGCGGATATCAGGTTGAAATGCTCTTCGCCCCGCTTATCATAACGCAGGGTTTTTTTCTGCGCGGCTTCGGCGATAATTCCTGGTGTCAGCACCGCTGTCGTGTCCTGGTCGCCATGCTGCTGCAGTATAAGGGTTGCCGCCACCTCGAGAATCGTGAGCCCCCGGCGGGCATCGCCATCGGCCAATTCAACCAACAGCGTCTCTGCCTCGTCGGTACATTTCAGGTTATGTTTGCCGAGACCTTTCTCACTATCGGTCAACGCCCGACGGAAGATCTTTAACAAATCTTCATTCTGCAACGGTTCCAAGACGATAACCCGACAGCGGGACAATAGGGGGGCGATGACCTGGAACGACGGATTTTCAGTGGTTGCACCGAGCAACTTCAATAAACCGTTTTCTACATGGGGCAGAAAAGCGTCCTGCTGACTTTTGTTGAAACGATGGATTTCATCAACGAACAAGACGGTCTGCTGCTTGCTGGTTGCCAGTCGTTCCCGGGCCGTGGCGACGATCTCCCTGATCTCCTTGACACCGGAAAGAACTGCGGAAAAGAAGACGAAATGGCCGCCGATACGACGGGCTATGATCTTGGCCAGACTCGTCTTCCCGGTACCGGGCGGTCCCCAGAAAATCAGGGACGGAATGGAACCCGAGGATACCAGGCTGTGCAGGAATTTCCCCGGCCCGAGAAGGTGGTGCTGGCCGAAAAAATCTTCGAGTCTTTCCGGTCGTAACCGTTCGGCCAGGGGTGATTGTTCGCGTAACGGCAGGTGGGCAGCCATGGCATCGGTCAGCGGCAGATGTAACAGGTGGTATCGAAGCAGACTCGGTCTCCCGGCAGCAATTGCCGGCCGCGGCGTGTCTCGATGATGCCGTTTACCTTGATGCGATGGTTGCGGATAAGCTCTTTTGCCGCAGCGCCGTCGGAAACGACCGAGGCGTGCTTGAGAAACTGACCAAGGCGGATCGGGTAACCATCAATGTCGACCACGTGTTCTTTCATCTGATCTGTCGGGAAATGGGATAGACGCAAATATTTACAGATTGGCTCCATCGGAAGACGGAGACGCCGTTGCATTTTTGGGGCGCCAACAATCTTGTGGTTCTTATTTGAATCGATTACAATCTATCGATGAGGCACGCTATTTTAACGAAACGAAGTGATGATCTGGGGCCTGCCTCAGGGAACTCGGTTCCGCTGTTTCATGACCTGTTCCATCCTGAAAATGCACAAGACAGGTACATTTGTACACACCATCAATCTTACCGGCAAGGAAAATGGAGAACCACTATGTCTAATGGAGTCCTGAAGACCGCCCTGATCTGTATCGTTGCTTTCTCTTTTCTCACCGGTCTTGGCGGTTGCGCCCGGCAGTCGGCCACGGTTCCGCCGGTCGAGATCAGTCCGATACCAAGTGTCATAAGCAACTTCGATGATATCGAGTTGCCTGCTGAAATGGAGTTGGACCTGAAAAAGACGATGTCCATTAAAACAGAATCGTTTCGCGGCGGCATTCTTCACTATACCGGTCGGGTCGAAATCAATTCTCTTAAAGACTTCGTCATTTCTTCAATGAAGAACAATCAATGGAAGCATGTCGGAGAAGCTTCCTATGAAAATATCCTGCTCGCTTTCACGAAACCGAACAAGACCTGCATGGTCGTTCTTTCTGAAGGTTTCGGCGGTGCTCTCGGCAAGACGTATGTCGAGTTATACATTACCTCGGATGTTGCCGCCGCCAAACAGCTCAATCCGTTCGGCGAGCCTATCGGTAATTAGGACTAACTACGGTCCAGCCGCGACTTCCGAGAGCTTGAGGGACCTGCCGGACATGGACCGATGAAGCATATCTGTCCATGTCCGGCAGGAGCGCGCCACAGAGTCCGGATAATACGGTGTTAAGAGGCAGATCGCCTCTCTTACCATCACCTCTGACGGGCATACGACACGTGAAACAGCAACGGGCCTTGGAGAAAGCCAGACAGGTACTGTTGGAGGCTGAACAGGAAAAAAACAGAGACAAAATAAATCACGCCGTCCAGCAGTTCCTTGCCGGTGACCGTGAAGTATTACTCCGACAGGAGATTGCTTCCGCTCTCGGCTCCCATCTTCTCCTCTGTTATCAAACGGGTCAGCGCCAGATTGTTCATGACACCCTGGCCATGCTCGGGAATCTGGTTTGCGACGCGGACCATGACGTGCGTGAGCAGGCGGTTGATGCCTTAAGCAAATGTTCGGCCGCGCTCGACCAGTATAACGATCTAGAACTCCTGCTCAACACGTTCAAGCCGCTGGTAGCCTGGATACAGTGCGAAGAAAAATACATCGGCGGATTCGGCATCGCCTGTAGTCAGCTCCACAAACTCGCCCAGAAGCCCCTGGGCAATAAGAAATATTGGTCGGAAACCGAACCGCTGCTGATCACCTTGCACCATATTCAGGAAGGGGTTGTCGATCGCAACAACTCGATCCGCGGCATGGCTGTCAAACTGCTGGAGAGCCTGGCAACCAAACAGCTTCTTGATGCCCTGGCAAACTGCTATCTGCAGGAACGGACCAATCTGAAGTATAGCGCCGAAACGATCATGACGAACCTCGGGCGCCGTTCGGTGGTCTATCTTCTTAACCGCTTGATGCATTCACAAAGCAAGGAAGAGCGCCTGCAATTGATCAAGTTGATCCCCGGAACCGGCAATGTCGCCGTCCCGGTACTCGCAGAGTGTCTTGACAAAAAGCCGCCGTGGTATGTTATCCGCAACATCGTTTTCATTATCTCCGAACTCAACAACGGATCACTGTACAATATCGTCAGACCCTACTTGTCTCATCCGGACATCAGAGTCCAGCAGCAGGTTTTGAGCTGCATGGTCAAGATCAGTGGCGGAAAGCTGCAGCGTCGGTTGATCGAGGCCTTACCGTTGGTGCATGACGATCTGAAAATGCAGATTATCATGCAGCTCAGTCAGATCGGCGGAGACGAAGTCGTCTCGGCACTGCTCGATCTGCTCAGGTCACGAGACAGCCTGAATCGGGAAACCTATATCGAATTGCTGGTCAAGATCTGTGTCGCTTTTAAGTTTTCGTCGACTCGAGAGGTCATCCCGGCTCTCAACGAGTTGATCGATGAACGACAGAGGCATGCCGGTCCTTCCGATCCGGTTATTGTCGCCGCCCGGGATACTCTGCTCATTCTCGAACCGCGCTATCGACACCAGTCGCAAGCGGCAGGCGGAGAAATAGATTCCGTCGAACCGGATTTCCGTTTCGCTACCGAAACCGACAAGGCCGGGTCGCTGCGCAGAATTGAAAGAAGTGTCAAGGAACTCGTCGCCCAGGGCGATTTAGAACGCGCCGGCCAGAAGCTCTTTGCCAACGCCGTTACCGCCGCTCGCGACAAGGACTTCGCTTCGGCCGAACTATTGCGTGACAAAATGCTTGAAATCAACCCACTGGCGTTGTCCGAGGTGATCCGACTGGGCGAAATTATCGAAGAAGAGAAAAGTTCCTCGCTCTCCAATCACCATGTTGCGGTGTGGAGCGAGCTCTATGAACAGATGACCACTGAAGAATTCAACGCGCTCTATTTTGCGATGAAACAGGAGGTCTACCGGGTAGACGAGATTATTGTCAGGGAAGGGGAGACCGATCCGAGCCTCTATTTTGTCAACGCCGGCATCATTCGCATGAGTTGTAAAAGCGGCGGCCGGGAAACTTTTTTGAAACGGCTTCGGCCCGGCGAGGTAATCGGAGTTGCCCAATTCTTTTCCGCGTCTGTCTGGACGATCTCGCTCGCTGCTCAGACAGAAACCCAGGTGCATGTCTTATCCCGGGAAAACTACGAAATGCTGACCGCGACGTATCCGGAGCTGGCAAACAAACTTTTTGCCTTCTGCAACAAATACGATACGGTTCCGGAACTTCTGAAAATGGCCGGCTCCGATCGCCGCGAATATCCCCGCTACGGCGTAAATATCTTCATCAACAACCTGCTGCTTGACCCCTACGGCAACGCCGGCAAGAGAAAGTTCCGGGGTGAGTTGGCCGATATATCGCGAGGAGGGCTCTGTTTTTCCGTGCATATCACGAGCAGGGAAAACGCTCGTTTGTTGCTCGGCCGACAAATCGTTTCGGAAATGCAATTGGCTGACGGCAATATCCTGAAATGTTTCGGCGTAATAGTCGGTGTCCAGGGGCACCGGGATGACGACCAGCACTTTTCGGTGCATGTTCGATTCTACCGGAACATGGAACAGAACGATATAACCCAGGTCGTTAACCTCGATATCTGATCGATATCGCTTGTCGCCCGCTTTCCCCAATTCAAAACACACGGTACGAGGCACATGGTATTGAAGATCAGAGATCTCGCGATCCATCCGCCTCTTGCCCTGGCGCCGATGGTCGGCTTGTCCCACTCCGCCTTGAGGACGCTGCTCGTCCAACTCGGTGGCGTCGGGCTGCTGTTTTCGGAAAT
>JAZBPM010000095.1:0-10018 GCA_036351615.1 Desulfofustis sp. | reverse complement strand
TTCAAGGAATTGAAAGACATTTTGATCCATGATGTCCGTCCAGCCGCATGCGGGCGCTCTATTGCGTGGTCAGCAGCAACTCGGTGGCCGATCGGCCGCGTTTGCCGAGCAACTCCTCGACCCGCAGCCCTTTCGGCTTGACCAGTTTGAAGCGGCTGACAAAACCTTCGAAATCATCGAGAATCTGCTCTGCCCGTCGACTTCCGGTCTCCGACAGGTGGGCACTGATAGTGGCATGCAAGTGTTCGGCAAGGTCCGACACGCCGTCGATTGGCAGCACGTCCACCAATTCCCGGTTGACCCGCAGCCCGAACCGGTCGAACTCGTCGAGCACGTAGGCAAAACCGCCGGTCATGCCGGCCCCGAAATTGATCCCGGTCTCGCCGAGAATGGTCACCACTCCGCCGGTCATGTATTCGCAGCCGTTGTCACCGATCCCCTCGACCACCGCCCGGGCCCCGGAGTTTCTCACCGCAAACCGCTCGCCGGCACGGCCTGCGGCGAAGAGACGGCCGCCGGTGGCGCCGTACAGACAGGTATTGCCGATGATGACCGATTCATGCGACCGGTAGGAGACCCCGGCCGGCGGTTTGATGACCAACAGGCCACCGGCCATCCCTTTGCCGACATAATCGTTGGCGTCACCGGTCAACACCAGGTGCAGGCCGCCGGCGTTCCAGACCCCGAAACTCTGGCCGGCCGTGCCGCGCAACTCCACCGTGATCGGATTGCCGGTCATCCCCTGGTTGCCGTGTCGCTGAGCGATCAGGCCGGAGAGACGGGCCCCGATGGAGCGATCGGTGTTGCGTACCGGGAAAAAGCCCCGATCGCCGCCGGCAGCCTCTACCGCCGGCGCAAATCGCTCGACCAGTTCGAGATTGAGCCGCCCGGTATCATGCGGCCGATTTTCGTCGCGTTGATAGGGTACCGACCCCGGCGGTACCTGCGGCACGGCAAGCAGCTTGTCAAGTAGCAGCCGTTTTTGCCGCTCCGTCCGGCCGCCGACAACGGTCAGCAGATCGGTCCGGCCGATCAGATCAATCAGCCGCGGTACGCCGAGCCGGGCCAGCCACTCTCTCGTCTCCCGGACGAGAAAGCGAAAATAGTTCATCACCAACTCCGCCGTGCCGCTGAAGTGATCACGCCGCAGGGTCTCGTCCTGCGTGGCCACGCCGGTGGCGCAATTATTGAGATGGCAGATGCGCAGATACTTGCAGCCCATCGCGATCAACGGTGCGGTGCCGAAACCGAAACTCTCGGCCCCGAGAATAGCGGCCTTGACGATATCGAGCCCGGTTTTCAGGCCGCCGTCGACCTGCAGCCTGATCTTGGCGCGCAACCCGTTTTCCACCAAGGCTGTATGGGTCTCGACCAGACCGATCTCCCACGGGCTGCCGGCATATTTGATCGAGGTCAGCGGACTGGCGCCGGTACCGCCGTCATAGCCGGAGATGGTAATCATGTCGGCGTAGCCCTTGGCCACACCGGCGGCAATGGTGCCGACCCCCGGCTCGGAGACCAGCTTCACCGAAACAAGCGCCCGCGGGTTGATCTGCTTGAGATCGAAAATCAATTGGGCCAGGTCCTCGATGGAATAAATGTCGTGATGCGGCGGCGGTGAGATCAGCGTTACCCCGGGCAGTGAGTGGCGCAGCTTGGCGATCATCGCCGTCACCTTGTGACCGGGCAGTTGACCGCCTTCCCCGGGTTTCGCACCCTGGGCGATCTTGATCTGAATGACCTCGGCGCTCATCAGATACTCCGGGGTCACCCCGAAGCGGCCGGATGCCACCTGCTTGATCCGAGAGACCCGCTCGGTGCCGAACCGCGCTGCATCCTCGCCGCCTTCGCCGCTGTTCGAAAAGCCGCCGAGCCGGTTCATCGCCATCGCCAGGGCCTCGTGGGCCTCGGGACTGAGCGCGCCGATGGACATCGCAGCGGAATCGAATCGGCGATAGAAGTGCTCTTCACCCTCTACCTCGTCGATAGCCAGCGGCACCGCGGAGCCATCCAGGCGGAGCAGGTCGCGCAGGCTGGAAACCGGCCGCTCGTTGACCAGCTCGGCATAGCGGCAATAATCCTGCCAATCGTTGCTGCGCACCGCTTTCTGCAAGGCCTGCACGACGTCGGGATTATAGGCGTGGTACTCGCCGCCGTGCATGTACTTGAAAAATCCGGCCGCCGGCAGCGGCTTGAACGGTTTCCAGGCCAGTTTCGTCCGCCGGGCGCTGTCCTGCTGGATATCGGAGAAATCGGCACCGCCGATGCGGCTGGCCACCCCGTGAAAACAGCGCTCAACGATCGCCGGACCGAGCCCGACCGCCTCGAAGAGTTGGGCACAGCGGTAGGAGGAGATGGTGGAGATGCCCATCTTGGAGATGATCTTCAGCAGACCCTTGTTAATTCCCGTCCGATAATTGGTCAGTACCGTCCGCAGCGGCAGCCGAATCGTGCCGTCGGCCACCAGCCGGGCCAGGGTTTCGTAGGCAAGATAGGGATAGATCGCGGTTGCGCCGAATCCGACCAACACCGCCATGTGATGGGAATCGCGCACCTCACCGCTCTCGACAATGATATTGGCATCACAGCGTAGGTCGCTCTCGGCCAATCCCTTCTGCAGCGCGCCAACCGCCATCGCCACCGGGATCATCAGACGGTCCGGGGCAATCGCCCGATCGGATAGAATGAGCAGTACCGTCCCGGCCCGCGTCTTCTCGAGAGCGTTGTCCACCATCCGCCGCACCGCCTGCTCCAGCCCTTCTTCCGGCCGATAGCCCAGATCGATGACAGCATGCCGGTAGAACTGATCGTCGAGACTTTTGAGCTGCTGCAAATCACTGGAGACCAGGATCGGTGAGGCGAATTGATAGCGGTGCGCCTGACCGATCGTCTCGTCGAAGACGTTATGCTCCCGGCCGATACAGGTGGCAAGCGACATCACATGCTGCTCGCGCAGCGGGTCGATCGGCGGATTGGTGACCTGGGCGAACTTTTGCCGAAAATAGTCGAACAGCAGTCGCGGCTGCTCGGACAGTACCGCCATCGGTGCATCGTCGCCCATCGAGGCCACCGCTTCATGCCCGGTTTCCCCAAGAACCCTGATCACCTGATCGATTTCATCGAACGAATAGCCGAACACCTTCTGGTAGGTAAGCAGCTGTTCTTCCGGCAGTGACGCCTGCCCGGTCTGGTCGTCATCGAGTTGTTCGGTCGGAATCAGACAGTGACAATTTCGCTGCATCCACTCCCGGTACGGGTGCCTGGCCTTCAACTCGTTGTCGATATCCCAGGAACTCCAGATACGCCCGTTCATCGTATCGATGACCAGCAGCTCGCCGGGACCGACTCGTCCTTTTTCGACCACCTCGTCGGCGGTATAGTCCCAGATGCCGACCTCCGAAGCAAGCGTAATCAGACGATCTCTGGTCACCACATAGCGGGCCGGTCGCAGACCGTTGCGGTCCAGACCGCAGGCGGCGAAACGGCCGTCACTCATGACAATGCCCGCCGGTCCGTCCCACGGTTCCATATGCATCGAGTTGAAATCGTAGAAAGCCCGCAGATCCTCGTCCATTTCCGGATGGTTCTGCCAGGCCGGTGGTATCAGCAGCCGAAAGGCGCGAAACAGATCCATGCCACCGGCCAGCAAGACTTCGAGCATATTGTCCAGCGATGCCGAATCAGATCCGTCGCTGCCGATAAACGGTGCCGCCTCCTGCATATCGGGCAACAGCGGCGAGCGCAGCTTGTAGGAACGGTTCCTGACCCATTGCCGGTTACCCGAAATGGTGTTGATTTCACCGTTGTGAGCAAGGTATCTGAACGGCTGGGCGAGTTGCCAGCGCGGCAGTGTGTTGGTGGAAAATCGCTGATGGAAGAGACAACTCGCCGCCTGCAGTCGCAGGTCACCGAGATCGGGGTAAAACTGCGGCAGGTCGCCGGGGCGGCATAACCCCTTGTAAACGACTACCAGATTGGACAGGCTGCAGATATAGAAATCGGGGTCATCGATGAGGCGTTTTTCGATGCGCCGGCGAACCATGTAGAGCCGCCGTTCGAAATCGCGTGGCCCCCAGCCATACGGTCCATTGACAAAGACCTGGATCATCGCCGGCATCGATTCGCGGGCGATGCTTCCGAGAACTCCCGGATCCCTCGGCACATCCCGCCAGCCAACCAGCGTCAGGGTCTCGCGTTCAAGCTCCTCGGCAAAGACCCGCTGGACTGCGGCCAGTCGCTCGGGGCCATGGCCGAAAAACACGACGCCGACACCGTATCGGTTGGCCAGCCGAAAGTCCTGTTCCCGGGCGACGGCCTGGAAAAAAGCATCGGGTTTTTGCAGCAACAGGCCGCAACCGTCACCGGTTTTACCGTCCGCACCGATGGCACCGCGATGATCCATCCGGTCGAGGGCGCCGATAGCAATGCGTATCAGCCGATGACTCGGTTCACCGTCGAGGTGGGCGATCAGCCCGAACCCGCAATTGTCCCGCTGCTCTTCCCGCTGATAAATCGGCATGCTCTTTCTCCTCTTCCTTGCACCCTGCCGCGCCCCGGGCCGGATTGCAGACTCTGAGGATACGGTATTGGCCTGAGAAAATCCAGGAAAACGATTCCTATTCCCGGCTGGACTGCTCGTCCTTCGATCAGTCGGTGCCGCCGGTGGTCCGCAGCCACCGACTGTTGCTTGCGTCGAGGAAAAAGATGTGGACTTCTTGCCGGCAAGAGGCCCAGATGATAAGATCAAGTATGAAATCGTCACCGATCAACCTTCTTACGATGTCGTTTCTTTTCCTCGCTCTTTCCGGCATCGTCTTGATCAGCCTGAGTTTTTTTTCATCTCTTCAGGCAAGCGGCAGCGGCAAGATCATGCGCGCCGCCGGTTTTGCCGTGCTCTTTTTCGGGATCGGCGAATACCTTAACCACCCTCCTCTCGTCGATACTCGTCCCCCCGGGCTGCAGGAAGAGCCGATCCCATCGGACGGAAAACGCAAAAGAAATCCCTGCGGTCTCGGAAATTTTTTCGATATTCTGGCGATCATCAACGTCTTCATCGTCGCGTCATACGTGTTGTTTCCCGGAAAATAACAGCCACACTCCCGTTGCCGCCCGCACTCTCTGTCCTGACAACCGTGGCGTGAGGCTCGATTGACTTCCGCGGTTCCATGCGTATAATGGAAATAGGGCTGTGATCTCTTTTTCAAAGAGGTGACAAAGGGGTGTACCTGCCCAACCTGACTTCAAAAGACCCTCAGGGCATACTCTTCAGGTGAGGTTATGGAAAAACGTAAACACCCGCGTATGGTCATGTCCAATCTCGAGGCTGACATCTCCGACGGGAAGGGATTCTTCAGCGGCGTGGTCAACGACATCTCGCGTTTCGGCCTGTCGATAACCGATGTCCCGAAGCGACTGGATCGGTCGGCCGATATCTACTCGATTATCGTCGACGGACCGGGTACCCATTTCAAACTGCTGGCTCGGCCGATCTGGGAAGAAGACGACGGATCCTACAAGGTCATCGGCGCCCAGATAGAGAACAGCCCGTGGACCTGGACCGAATTCGTCATGCGCCATGAACCGGAAGTCGAGGGTGATCTCCGCAACAAGGCGAATTAACCCGAATCCCGCGAAGTCACTCGATACCGTGAGTTAACTCGACATCGCGATTCGAGCAGGTTCCAGTACGGCGAGGGGAACAAAAGGTCGATTCGAGACGGACCACCGTATTGGAGCGTTGCGGACGCCGCCATCGCATCCGATACTGGTGCAGTATCGGCTATCTATCAGATTCTGCCGAAGGTATACCGAAAATACGAGGCGCAGATCCCTTCCTGGGCGACCATGCAAGGCCCGATCGGATGTTGCGATGTACAGGAAATACCAAATGCCGGACACTCATTCGGCGTGCTCCGCCCGGAAATGATTTCCGCGCATTGGCATTGAATCTGCTCCTGTCCCTGTTGAAAATGGATGTTGAACCGCTTAACCGCATCATAGAGTGACAATTCATCGCGAATCACGAACCCGCTACCCTCGATACTTCCCAGACCGCGCCAATCCGTCTCCACGGCAAAAAATACTTCCGACAGCATCTTCTGCACCCGGGCGGTCTCTTCAGTGGGGGTGATACCGGCAAACGGGTTGTCGTTTATCGGCGTACCTGACTTGATTTGCCTGACAATCGATATGAGTCCCTGGAGGATCTCCCCTATCCCGTAACCGGCCACGGCACAGGCAAGATGATGCTGCCGGGCCAGGTCGGAATAAGCATTGCTGTCGGTAATCGATTCGATATGGGTGGAAAACAACAGCCCGCGGATGTTCAGCTCCGGATCGCGCAACAGGTTGGCCAGCGACGGCGGGAGCAGGCGTATGGAGGGAATAACACAAAAATTGCCGACCCCTTCGGACGCGGCTTCAAGGATGGTTTCAGCCACGTCCGGCGCCGCCCCTTCAAAGCCGACGGCGGTAAAGACGACAATTTTCGACGGAAATTTTCTGGCCAGGTCGAGCGCCTCCATCGGCGAATCGACCACCTCCACCTGAGCTCCCTTGCGCTTTATCGACTCCAGTGATTCCCTGCTACCGCTGACCCTAAGCAGGTCCTCGCAGGTGGCGGTGACAACATCGGGCTGCACACCGATCTTGATGAAGGCATCGATATGCCCGGCCGGCATGACGCATACCGAACAACCGGGACCGGAGACGACATCGAGTTTTTCCGGCAGAACCTCGTCGAGGCCGTATTTCAGCAACGTCCGGTTTTGCGTGCCGCAGACCACCATCACCCGCAGGGGGCGATCCACCTCCGCCTGCAGTTCCTCAACCAGGTCTGCGGGAATTTGCAATTCGCTCTGTTCGTCTCGACTATTCATCTCGGCGATGATCTCACTGCCCGCCGCCGGCTATCCGGTTCCTCGTCGGAACCGGATAGCCGGCACGGTATCTTATCGTCACTCCGGTGGATCAGTGCTGCTCCGCCTCGTTGACGATGTCAGCATAATAATCGGTGTCGCTAATCTTTTCCGCTTCGACGGCCTCTATGTCGGCCCGGGTCAGATGAAACATACCGCAGGCGGGACAGCTGCCGTCAAAATTATCGCCGACTGCTCGTGCCTTGAGTTCATCGATCGTCATGTGATCGATATTGCCGCAGGCACCGCTGGGATTTTCAGCTCGAACCTGAATCCTTCCACTTTTCTGTTCTTGCTCTGGCATCTCAACGCTCCTTGATGGGGGGACACGAAGCCGTTCCCGATGACGAATGAGCTTCGTCATGATGTTTGATAACGAAAATAGACTGTTCCGTCAAGCACATCCGGCAACCGATGGTGAGACCGGTTGCCGGATGCGGTTAATCCTCGTTCTCTCTCAGTTTTTCAATGTTTCAATCAAGTTGCCATTGGCATCGACGATGTCCAGGGCCATCGGAATACCGCCATCCAGGCGGTGGGTAGCACAGGACATTCACGGGTCATAGGCCCTGACGGCCATCTCCACCTTGTTCAGGATGCCCTGGTCGTAATGACCATCTTTGATCAGCGAGGTCGCCGCCTGCTTGACGCTCATGTTCATCGGACCGATATTGTGCGTCGTGCCGACGATCAGATTGGCCGACGCGATACAACCGTCGGCATCGGTCTGGTAATCATGGATCAGGGTGCCACGTGGCGCCTCGACGATGCCGACCCCGCGGCCGGCTTTGGGCTCCACCTTGGCCCGGACATCGGTGTCGGTAATGCCCTCCCAGCTGAGTAGTTCCATGGTCCGCTCACAGGCATAGATCAACTCGATCAGACGGGCATAGTGATAGAGCAACGTCGCCTGGGCCGGCCGCCCAAAGGCGGCCCGGAACTCCTCGAGCGCGGCCTGGGCATGCGGCGTGGAAATCTTGTCGCAGACATTGATCCTGGCCAGGGTGTTGGCGCGGTAGATGCCCTTCGGGGCATCGAGATCGAGCGAGAAGCCTTCGTTCCAGGATCGGGCATACGGCATTTTGCCATAGCCCCAAGGCTCGACATGTTCACCGAGATAATCGAGGTAGTCGGCACCGTCGAAATCGACATAACTGCCGTCTGCTTTCATCAGCCGCTGGCGGCCGTCAAAGACCCGCAACGAGCCGTCCGCCGGGTCGACAGTACCGAGAAACCCGGTGGTGATAACGCCCAGTTGGTTGATTGCGTCAAGATATTTACTGAATACGTTATTTTTTGCAAAATCAAGAGCATAGAGCGAGAAATCGAGCAGCGTTTGGGTATCCCTGAGCATCGCCTGCCGCTCTGCCTCCGGCAGCGGTTTGGAAAAACCGCCGACCACCGCGGCGATCGGATGGATCGCCTTGCCGGCGAACCGGTCGATCATCATCTGCCCGAGCTGGCGCATCTTGACCACTTGGGTAGCCAGTTCCGGCGCCGCCTTGACCACGCCGATAACATTGCGTACCGAGTAGTCGGCATCCGGTCCGAGCACGAAGTCGGGGGCGGCCAGAAAGAAGAAATGCAGGATCTTGTCATTGATATGGGCCATGACCTGCAGCAATTCCCGCAATTTCTGACCGGTCTCCGTCGGGGTGACGCCGAAGCAACCATCGACCGCCTTGTTGGAGGCGGTATGGTGCATCCACGGGCAGATGCCGCAGATCCGGTTGACAATGCGCGGCACTTCTTCGGCCGGCCGCCCCTCGATGAATTTTTCAAACCCGCGCAGGGACATCAAGCTCATATAGGCGTTTTCGACGTTACCGGTATCGTCTAGATGAACGGCAATACGGGCATGTCCCTCGATGCGGGTAACAGGTTGAATATTTAGTACCTTACCCATGTTATGCTTCCTCCTTCACGGCAGCCTTTTTCTTCGGACGCAGATTCCCATGAGCGCCGCTGAAGCGCAGAATGGAACGACGGTCGACCACCGATTTAGTGTCTATGCCATTACTGGCCAGCGCATTCATCATGTCGAGCAATTGATTACCGTCCGGACGAACCGGTCCGAAACAGCCACGGCACGGCACCCGGGCCTCGATGCAACTCGGTGCGCCGTATTTGGCACAGCCGGCGGCAGTCACCGGGCCCATACACATGAAACCCTGCTCGAGCAGACAGCGCATCTCGCTGACCGGTTTGGTCGGATCAAACTCGGCATTTTCTATATAGCGTTTGACCTTACTGACACTGCCCTTGCCTTCCCGACGGGTCGGACAGGTATCGCAGACGCTCTTTGTGGGCAGCACCGGTTCACGGTTCTCGAGCAGCGAGATGATCACCTCGGCGATATGTGCCGGGTTCGGCGGACAACCAGGCAACTGCAGGTCAATCTTGACTTTTTCATCCAGGGCGTAGGTTCGGTCGAGCAGTTTCGGCACGATCTGGTCCGGCCGCGACGCCCCGGGATCGGTGGACGGGGTTCCATAAATGGCATCGAAACTCTCAGCGCTGTCCTGACCGTTCATCAGGGCCGGAATGCCGCCCTGCGTAGCGCATGACCCAAGGGCAATCAGAATTTTGCATTTTTTACGCATCTCTTCGAGCACCTCGAGATGCTCCTCGTTAGCCACTCCGCCGGTGACGATACCGACGACGGCCTCGGGGATTTGCAGATGCTCCCCTTCGTCACCGCATTGCCCGTAATATTTATGATCCATGATCACCGGGGCATGCACGATATCGAGATGCTCGGTGAGCAGCGGGACGAGAGCCTCGCCGATGTTCAGGACGGCAATCTCACACCCTGAACACGAACTCAGCCATTCCAAAGCAGTTGTAACACCCATCGTAACCTCCCTTAGGCTGCCTGAGCATCTGTGTTGACGGGTCCCAGCTTTCTGACCCGGGCCGTCATCTCGGTGACCGCCTTGACGAACTTGTCGGGTTCCGCGGAAGATACCCACGTGATCGAAAAGCGTTCGGGTTCGTACCCGTAGTCTTCAAGAACTTCTGTGATCATATCTGCTCGGGCCAACGTTTTGTAATTACCATCCAGGTAATGACATTCACCGAGGTGTCAGCCGAGCACCATC
>JAZBPM010000094.1:0-4322 GCA_036351615.1 Desulfofustis sp. | reverse complement strand
TCCCGCTCGGCCACTACCACCATCTCGACGTGATCAGCGCCGCCCGGGCCGCCGGCTCGATCAAGGCATACCTGCACCAGGCCGGTCTCACCGACGGCATCATGCACGCCTGTGAAAAACACGCCATTCCCTACGTGCTTGCCGGTTCCATTCGTGACGATGGCCCCCTGCCCGGGGTCATCGGCGACGCCTACGCCGCCCAGGACGCCATGCGACAGCACGCCCGCCGGGCGACCACCGTGATTGCCATGGCCACCCAGCTCCATGCCATCGCCTTTGGCAACATGGTGCCGAGCTATCGCGTGGAGGCTGATGGCACCGTACGCCCGGTCTTCTTCTTTATCATCGACATGTCCGAATTCAGCGCCGACAAACTGGCCAACCGCGGTTCGGCACAGGCCCAGGCCATCCTGACCAATGCCCAGGATTTCATCGTCAACCTCTGGAATAACCTGCAAACCTGATGGAGAAGCGGACGGTCAGGATTATCGGTATCCCGATCGATCTCGGCCAGCAGCACCGCGGCGTCGATATCGGACCGGTGGCCATTCGCTATGCCGGCCTGGCCGGCGTGCTACGCAATCTCGGTTACCGGACCGAGGATCTGGGCAATATCGACGTGCCCGGCCACTACACGCTGGTCGGCACCAGTTACGCCGAACGACTGCCGCTGATCCGTGCGGCCTGCGAAACGACCTATGGGTTGGCGCGTGATGCCATCCGGGACGGAACCGTTCCGATATTTCTCGGCGGTGACCACTCGGCCGCCATCGGCAGTATCGGCGGCATCACCCATGATGATGCCTGCGGCATCGTCTGGATCGACGCCCATGGCGATTTCAATACCCCGGAAACCTCTCAGAGCTGCAATATCCATGGCATGGCCCTGGCCATCCTGCTTGGCCGAGGACCCCGCGAACTGGTCGACGCCGGCCGGCTCGGCGCCAAGCTGACGGCCGACCAGGTCGTGCTGATCGGCGTCCGCGATCTCGACCGGCGGGAGCGGGAGCACATTCGCGAATCGGGCTGCACCATCTTCACGATGCGCGATATCGACGAAATCGGCATGTACGGGGTTTTGCAAAAGACGATGAAGATCTTGTCCCGTTTCGAGAAAATCCATATCAGCCTGGACATGGACGGTCTGGACGCCAATGAGGCGCCGGGGGTCGGCACGCCGGTACCGGGGGGATTAACCTACCGGGAAGCCCAGTTGCTGATGGAAACCATTTGTGATACCGGCAGGCTGAATTCTCTCGATATCATGGAGACCAATCCCATCCTGGACATCAGCAACCGGACCGCGCAGACCGCCGTCTCGCTGGCCTCATCCCTGTTCGGCAAGCGGATCTTGTGACCGTTAATCGTGGACGTAGAGTTCGTCTATTTCGTCCCAGGCCTCGGGCACCCCGCGACGCAATTCGGCAAGCTCCCGAAAGTAGAAGACCAATACCGAAATACGCTGCAGCTTGATATCGAGCACGCCCTCGCCCGGTGCCGGCAGCGGATCGACCTGGTCATCCGGCAGCGCCGCGAGCCGTTCGATCTCCTCGGCCAGCCCGCTCGTCGTATATGACAGGAAGGTGTCGAGACCTCCGCCGACCGGCGGCGCGTAATTGAGGCCCTTGAGGCGGGCCGCGGTCTCGGCGATGTTCTGCGGATCATCGATACCGGTCATCCCCCGGACTTCGGCAACCAACTGCTGCACTTTCTCGGTAAACTCCTGCTTGGTCAGCATTGATGTTCTCCTTCTCTCGAATCTCTGAAAAAAACGGCGGCGCACAAACACGCCTCCACTCATGATATCATCATGGAAGGAGGCGGTGTCAACCGAGATGGGGGCAAAACGAGAATCAGTGGAAGCCGTAAAAGTCAGGAAAGATTACGATCGAACAGAGAACGATGACCTGGATGGTGATAAACGGGATGACGCCGCGATAGAGATCAACGGTTTGCACCTCGGGGGGACAGACCCCTTTGAGATAAAACAGCGAAAAACCGAACGGCGGGGTCAGAAACGAGGTCTGCAGATTCATCGCGATCAGGATCGCGAACCAGAGCGGATTGATGCCGATAATTTCGGCGATCGGCAACAGGATCGGCACGACGATATACGATATTTCGATGAAATCGATAAAGAACCCGAGAGCCATGATGACCAGCATCGACAGAATCAGAAACGTCCATTTCTGTCCGGGCAGATTGGTCAGTATATCCTCGACCAGATAATCGGCACCGGTGTAGACGAAAACCATCGAAAACGCGGTCGCACCGATCAGGATGGCAAACACCATCGCGGTAATCTTCACCGTCTCCAAGGCCGATTCCTCTACTACCTGCCAGCTCAGTTTGCGATACAGCGCAGCCAGTACGACAGCGCCGACACAACCGACCGCGGCCGACTCGGTCGGCGTGGCAATACCGCCAAAAATCGAACCGAGCACCATGACGATCAGGGTCAATGGCGGGACAATGGCAAACAAGGCCCGTCCCAGGCTCTGCCGCCGCGTCAGATCTTCATCGATCGGCATCGCCGGCGCCACCCGCCGGTGGATAACGGAGATGATGAGAATATACGCGATATAACAGCCCACCAGGATGAGCCCCGGCCCGACCGCGGCACGAAACAGGTCGCCGACCGGCTGCTGGAACACATCGCCGAGAATGATCAGCACGATGGATGGCGGAATGATTTGCCCCAAGGTGCCCGAGGCACAGATCGTCCCGGTGGCCAATCGTTTCGAGTAGCCGTATTTGAGCATCACCGGCAGCGATATGACTCCCATTGCCACCACCGAAGCGCCGACCACTCCGGTCGAAGCGGCAAGCAGCGTACCGACCAGCACGGTGCTGACCGCGAGACCGCCGCGCACCCTGCCGAACAGGCTGCCCATCGCCTCCAGCAGTCGCTCGGCCAGATCGGAACGCTGCAGCAGGATGCCCATGAAGATAAACAACGGAACGGCCATCAGGATGGTGTTTTTCATGATGGCGTAAATGCGAAACGGCATCATCGAGAACATCTGGAAAAACTCGCCGGCGATCAGGGCCGGCGACAGATCTCCCTGCAGGTAGACTACGGAAGCGATGATACCGAAAAAAATCGACACCGAACCGAAGGTAAAAGCGACCGGATAACCGACGACGAGCATCGCCAGGGCGGCGCAAAACATGACGAGACCGGTCATCGTTTGCCCTCCACCCGCCTATCCGTACCGGCATTACGTAGTAAATTGATTTGCTTGATCGTATACCCCAGCGAGCAGAAAATCAGGTAACCGAAGGACAACGGGATCATCGCCTTGATCAGCCAGCGGTACGGTAAACCGCCCGGATCTTCGGAAACCTCCTGGATCTGGTAGGAGTCGACGACGTAATCGAGCGAGCCGAACAAGACCAGCAGGGCCAGCGGCACGAGGAACATGACGGTGCCGACGATATTGATGATTGCTTTGCGACGAATGGAAAATCGGTCATAGAGGAAATCGACGCGGACGTGACCTTCATCGAGCAGGGCGACGGATATGCCGAAGAGAAACATGACGGAAAACAAATGCCATTCCATCTCCTGCATTGCCACTGAGCTGTTATGCAGGAAATAGCGCATGACCACATCATAGAAAACGTTGATCACCATCAATAACAACAGAACCGCCAGGATCTTGCCGGTAAAGCGGTTCAGACGCATGAAGGCCCGTTCGATTTTCACCAACATCAGCTGACTCCACGGGTTCTTCGCAACACCCCCGCCTCCTATAAACAATGTTTCCCTGATCGTAGTGCCCGCGACAACGAGCGATGACAAAAAAGGCCCGGACCGCGTAAACGGTCCGGGCGCCGGTTGGCAGACGGACTCAAAAAACCAGCCTATTCGGCAACGACGTCAGATGTCTCGATATAGTATTGTTCGGACACCTTGGTCCATGGACGGGCCACCGCCAGGTACGCCTTGCGGGACTCGTACACTTCCTTGAACTCCGGATTCTCGGCTGCATACCCGGCCATTACTTCATCCGTTGCCGCCTTCATCGCTTTGAGTACCGGCTCGGGGAAGGTCATCACCTTGATATCGGGCAATTCAGCCTTCATCTGTTCCCAGGCCCGGGCGTTGGCCTCGAAGTTGGCCGCCGTCATCTTGGCGGCGATAGCCTGCATGGCCGTCGTCAGCACCGTCTGATAGGCAGGCGGCAGTTTGTCAAAAGCGGCCTTATTGACCAGAAACTGCAGCTCCGAAGCCGGTTCATGCCAGCCGGCATAGTAGTACGGGGTAATTTTATGAAACCCCATCTTGATATCCATGCCCGGACCGACCCACTCGAGGG
>JAZBPM010000093.1:0-3193 GCA_036351615.1 Desulfofustis sp. | reverse complement strand
CGGTGCTCATGCTGTCAAACTCGATCACCTTGATCGGCCTGCCGAGCACGCCGCCGCGATCGTTGACCATTTTGGCCGCCAGCTGAACCATGTCATAGCTCGGCAGACTCTGCAGGCTACCGTGCCCGGTGCGGGCGAAAACAGCGGCAACGATAACCGGCTCCGGCGATTGCGCGGCTACGGGCTGAAAAGCTCCGGCCCACAAGCACCAGCCGATCAAAACCGGCAACAGCAGCGCCACGTTGAGAGACGCCGGCGGCGAAGAGATCCACTCTGGAAAACGGATAGGCGCCCCCTTCACGAACTATTGAGCCTTTTGCAAAACTTAGATTTTCGTTCGAAATCAAGGCATGCGAAAAATTTTACCGCAGGCATATACATGATATTCCGAGGATAAAATTTTGAGCATAACGCAGAGTTTGAGCGAAAAGATTGTTTTGCAAATGGCTCTATTGGTTTGAGTTCCCCCACGCAAGGCACTGCAGATCTTCTTCGGCAACGAGCACTCCGGGTATTTATTGGCTCCCCGGCACAAGGGATCTACTCTTTCAGATGGAAACCCGCCGATGCGCCGCTTCGGGGACTGCTCCGTGCCGATCGCTGTCCAGCACCTCGGTTACTTTGGCCAGCAATTCACTGAGCAGATAGGGTTTGCCGATAAACCCGGCACCTCCCTCGGCGATGATCTCGGCTTCCTGACCAGGTGCCGAATAGCCGCTGGCGACAAGGACCCGAACCCCGGGATCAAGTGCGAGCAATTCCCGCAGACACTGATACCCGCCCATGCCCGGCATGTTCAGATCGAGAATGATCATATCGATGGTCTCCGCCAGATTACCATACAGTGACAGCGCCTCCTCACCGCTGGCAGCCAGGAGGACCTGGTAGTCGAAATCGTATAACGCTTCGGCGGTCAAGGCGCGAATCTCGGCCTCATCATCGACTACCAGTATCGTAGCCCGGCTTTCCGGCACCAACTCGCTATCGCTCATAACGCATCTAAACCGGCCAACGCCGTGTCGGTTGCTGCATCGCTGATCTCCCCTGAAAGCAACTCCATCCTCATCTTTTCTATCATCTCAGAGAGTCAATTGCAATTTCAGCAGGTTTTTTTACTGATCATGACATCCCGAACGGTGCCGGCGGACAGGGGCGTGCATGACGGCCGTCATCCCGGTGCTCAGCGGGCGAGCAGCCGCTCCGCCCGATCGATGCTGGCCGCGATCGCGTCACTGACCAGCTGAATTTTTCGTCGCTCATCGAGCAGGTAGTCTCCGGCTTGCTGCAACGCCTCGTCGGTCTGCGGCGGCCGGTATTCATGCATCCAGGTCATCATCTGACGATGGGCCTGCTGAAGCGCCTCGATAGCAGCACCAATCTCCGGGTCCGGGTCACTCTCACCGGCGCGCCCTTCCAGTTGCAATCGCAGCTCGTGCATCTGCGTCATCTTGGCCATCGCCTCGTCGTGAACGGCCATAACCTCTTCGGCAAGAGCTCGGTTTTTCTCGACTTCCTGGTTTTGACAGGCCACCGTCAAAACGAGAAAAAACGCCAGCAGCAGCCATTGCCACCGCACCGACCCGACCACACGGGAAGCGATCATTTGCAGTCTTCCAACCACGTCTCCACCTCGATTACTCTGTTTTCATCGCCCCACAGAGCTTGCATATGGGAAATGATACGGGCTATATCACCGGCCGACAGACGGGGATTGCCGGGCATGATCTGGTTGAAGACCCGTCCGTCAACAACGATCTCGCCGCGCAGTCCGTGTCGGATAATGCACGGCAGCACCTCCGGCTCGTCGGCGAGAACCCGGCTGCGGCTAAGCGGTGGATAGAGACTGCGGAATCCCTCCCCCGCCGCACCGTGGCATGAAGAACAATGCTCAGCGAACAATGCCGATCCGCTGCCGGCGGTCTCCGGCGCCGTCTCGGCCGCGGCGACGCCCCCGGCCGTCCAGACAAGCGCCGCAACCACTACCGGCAACGCAACGGCAACTCGCCTGGCGAAATTCACTAAAGCGGAGTTTGAAAAATTCGGAATTTCGTTCAAGGTTCCCTAAAAAGAGCGAGGTCTTCAATCAGTCGGTCCACCGCTTCTGAATCGGTTCCGTCGTAATAGCCGCGAATCTGCCGCTCCCGGTCGACCAACACGAACGAACCGCTGTGCAGATAGCCACCCGGAGCTTCTTCGTGTTTCATCGCGGCCAGCATATAGTGCTTGGCCATGGCAAAGATCTCGTCCTGCGGTCCGGTGACCATGTGCCATTTCGCCGTTTCGATACCGATTCCGTCGGCATAGTTCTTCAACACTTCGACGGTATCGTGCTCCGGGTCGATAGTATGCGACAGCAGCAGTACCCCCGGCTCGTCTTTAACGGCCTCGTACACACGGGTCATCTGCCGGGTCATGATCGGGCAGATCGATGGACAGGTGGTGAAAAAAAAGTCGGTGACATAGACTTTGTCCTGGAAAACGGCAGGCGTTACCACCTCGTTGTCCTGATTGACAAAGCTGAAATCCCGGGTCACCTCGCCGAGTACCGGAAAATCGTCGACGCCGCGGTTATCGCAGCCGAAAAGGACAAGGGAGAACAGCAGGGCCAGAGGCAGGCACACGCCGCGGCACGGTGATAGGAGACTGAGCTTGAACATCGTCTTGTACCGGAGATTGTTGAAGATGAACCTGTTCGTATGGGTACCATGTCTTCCGAGCAATTGCAATTACCGGGTCGCCTGACCAACGCGTGGTGATGCCGCACGCATCGAGGACGCTGCTATTTTTCGCTCTTCTCACCACCTGTCTGCCTTTTAAAGACAGCTGATGCACAACCGGTGTCAACCAGCCGCCAAAAAAAAGATGCCCCGTGATGAAATAGGGGTGAACCTTTTTCCAGTCCGGAGATACTGACAATAAAGCAAACGAAAAATACCTCGAAACATGGGTATCAGCAAACGCGATGCCGAACCAACCGGCGTCAAAGCACTCAACAACAATAAGGGGGAATGAACATGTTTGCTATGACTGATCTGATCGTTATGTTGTGGCTCCTTCCGGTAACTCTCTCCATCGCTCTGCCGCTGGGGATGCTCGGTGTTTGGACGTTAGTCCGGTTGACCGGGAAGATGACCGGCGCGCTGACTCCTGCCGGGGTGCGCACAGAGCGGGCCGGTATGTTGGTCGGCACCTG
>JAZBPM010000092.1:0-4578 GCA_036351615.1 Desulfofustis sp. | reverse complement strand
ATAGAGCTGCGCCGACAGGAAAATGCATAGTCGTTGCCGACCGCGACGAAAAGAAACGCCATGCCGGATGGCGATGAAGAGGCGAAATGACAGCGATCAACGGATCGGCAGCACTGATTTTGTGTTATTGTCTAATAGTAGCGTATCGGGCAGGCAATAGCAACCCGTTTATATGTAATTGAATATACAAAACAAAACAAATCCGTGCCGGTTTTAGAAAATTGTCCGAAACGACGTGCTCCGTACCGATGCAAAAAACTATCGGCACATTCGATTGAGCTTCAACTCATCATGATAAAACCGCGCCGCCGGCAAGCAGAACTCATTTTCTTGTCAGGCTCAGAGTCGCTCACTGTTTTCTACCGTTCTCTCGTTCTGCACGTTGCCCGTATTGCGGACTGTTTTCGGCTCAAACAGCATGACGTGGCATTCGCTTTGAGCGACAGGAAGATGCTCGACTCCCCGGGGTACGATGAAAAACTGCCCCTCAGACAGATCAATATCCCGATCTTTCAACTTAATCGTCAACTGCCCGTGCACGACGAGGAACAATTCATCTTCGTCTTCGTGACGATGCCAGACAAACTCACCCTGCAACTTGGCGATTTTTACATATTGACCGTTCAGCTCGCCAACAATCTTCGGACGCCACTGCTCGGTAAAGAGTGTAAACTTTTCCTTGAGATCGACCTTTTCCATTGTCATCACCTTTCGCGCCCTTTAAATCCGTTTGGACGTCGTATATCGGAGCGAAAACCATTCAAGCCGTAAACATCAGGACCTTTTGTTTTCAGCTTCCGGCTGCCTCGATTCATCTTTTTGTTTCTCGACCTTTTTTTCTGTTTTCTGCTCCTGCACCTGCTGTTCGTGCTCGATATCGCCCGCCCACCCTTCCTCGCGCTGGCTCAAGTTGCGCAGGGTATCCGCTCTGCCGTAGAGCACGAGGGTGTCGCCCGCCTCGATAACCGTATCGCCGTCGGGTACGCCCAAATACTCTCCGTGCACCCGGTTGATCCCGAGAACGCTGATTCCCTCTTTGCGCAGAGAGCACTCGGCAATGCTCATTCCAGCCAGCCAGCCCGTGTCCTCAACGTGCACTTCACTGATCTGGTAGTCGCCGGACAAGTGTAGTAGTTTCGAGAAATCATGAATGTTGATCGTCGTGTATTGCTTGAGAACCGTGGAGATCAAATTCGACAGATGCCTGTCGACAAAGGCGCTGTTGGCAACGAACCAAAGGAGCAATACCCCGCTGACGAGCAGAGCGATCGGCCAGAACGGCGAGGACGATCTGTCGACATTGATAAACGAGACGATCAGTGACGATACGGCGGTGACAATCCCGGCATTGCCCAGTAGCATCAGTACGAGTAAAATGCGGCGCCGGACCGGGTGGTTGACCACCTTCTCCGATTCGTCGGTGGTAAAACCGACGCCGGTGAATGCAGAGCGGGCCTGAAATTTTGCAGATTCCTTCGACAATCCGGTATGAGTCAGGGCAACGGTGGCAACCCGGGTTACCAGAATGGAGACTGTCAGGACGACGAGGAGGGTTATAACGGAAAGCATTGCGGCTGTCTCAATGATTTAACAAACGACTCGCTCCATGAGAGTAATTCCGGAAAATAACAACAGAAGCAAAAAACGGGCCGGTGACGCCCGGAATCGCACCACCGGCCACTTCAGAGCATACCGGAATTGCTCCGGAACTGCACGACTGCTATTCGGCCATCGTGAAGACGCCGTTTTTCACCTGCACCATGACCATCGAATCGACGCCGAGGCCGTTGTGGTCTTCGGGGGTGATGGTGTAGATACCGGATATGCCGACGTAGCCTGCCGTCGCCTCGATCGCGTCGCGCAGAGCCTCCTTGTCGGTGCCGGCTGTTTTGATGGCATCGGCGACCATCATGATCGCATCCCAGGCATAGCCGGAGTGGGTGTTGATCGGGAACTGCTTGTCGTAACCCTTCTCTTTATAGAGCCTGATAAATTCCTGAATAACCGCCTTCTGCGGATCACTGTCGGCAAGTTCTCCGGCGACCATCAGCTTGGTTGCCGGCATCCGGTCACCCTCGCTGGCGCTGCCGGCAAGCTCTACGTATTTCGGATCGGGCAGTCCATGGCACTGGAACAGCGGCAGGTCGATACCGAGCTGCACCTTGTTCTTGGCGATGATTGAACCGGCCGGTCCGATGGTCCAGGCGATGAGCGCCTGCGGGTTACTGTTCTTGACCTTGGTCAACTGGGCCGTCATGTCGGTGTCGCGGGTGCCGAACGATTCCCGCGCAATGATCTCGATTCCGTATTTCGGGGCCAGCTCGTCCATCCAATGGCTGCCGTCCTTACCGAAACCGTCGGCCGCCGACAGCAGCGCAACCTTGGTCAACCCCTTCTCCTTGAGGTAGATAAACAGCCGTTCAACCGCGATGCTGGAGCGCTGCGGCGACTTGAACACCCAGGTGTAGGGGCCGAACTTGCCGCCCATGATGACCGGGTCGCCACCGACGGTCATGAAGATCGGCGTCTTCCCCTCATCGACTACTTTTTTGACGTTCATGCCGGTGTCGGTCAGGGTCGGCCCGATGATGGCGACGACCTCGTCCTTGTAGATGAACTTCTTGACGATCGACGCCGTCTTGGCCGGATCGGCCTCGGTGTCGGCGATGACCAGCTCGATCATCTTGCCGTTGATGCCGCCCTCGCTGTTGATCTTCTCGACGACCATTTCCGCCACCAGCTTGGTCGGCGTGCCGATGAAGGCGGCCCGGCCGGACAGGTCGAACAGCGCGCCGAGCTTGATCGTGTCCTCGGCGAACGCCGGCGGCACGGCCAGCGCCAAGGCCAGCAGACTTGCACACAATACTCTGATCATAATGATTTCTCCCCTCGGTTGCGGGCCGGCTCGGCGGCGTAGGCGCCGCCGGGGTCAGCCGTCCCTGCTTGGTGGTTGACGTACCTGGTTTTAGTATCAAACGATGTCATCGACAATCCGGTCATCGAACACCCGCTGGCTCTTGCGCTCCGAACGGGGCAGTGCCCTGTAGTCGACCAGTTCGACGTCGACGGAGACCAACTGCTGCCGCTTGATCTGGTGAGCGGCTTCATGGGCCAGTTCGGCGCCGCGCTGCACCTCGACGCCCTCGGCCCGCTCAACGACGAGTCGCAGGTGATCGCGACCGGCCGCATCCCGGGTCAGGTGGATCTGGTATTCCGAGCCGAGCCCGGGGATCGCCGACAGGATGGTATCGATGCTGCTCGGGTAAATATTGACTCCACGGAACTTGATGGTATCGTCGGACCGGCCCCTGATCCGCGAATGACGGGGCAGAATGGATCCGCAGGTGCACGGTCCGGGGATGATCCGGGTGATGTCCCGCGTCCGGTAGCGAATCAGCGGGGCCCCCTCCTTGCACAGCGACGTTACCACCATCTCTCCCCACTCGCCGTCGGGCAGCAACTCAAGGGTTTCCGGATCGATGATCTCGAGCAGGTAATAGTCGCTCCAGTAGTGGATGCAGTCATGATCGGAGCACTCGATACCGGTGCCGGGACCGTAAAGTTCGGTCAGCCCGGTGATGTCGAACAGTTCGGCGCCGCCGAATAATTCGGAGACCTTGGCACGGATCGAGCGGCTGGACCGCTCCGAGCCGTAGATAATCTTTTTCACCGCAATCTTGTCGGCAATCCCACGACGGTTGATCTCCTCGGCCATCAACAGCGCCATTGACGCGGTCGAGCAGAAGACCGTGGACTGGAAGTCAAGCAGGAACTGGATCTGCATATCGATGTTGCCGGGGCCGAGCGGTACCGCCAGCGCCCCGATCTTCTCACAGCCCGCCTGGAAACCGACACCCGCCGTCCAGACACCGTAGCCGACGGCGATCTGTACCCGGTCGAGCGGGGTCACCCCGGCCATCTGGTAGCAACGGGCAAAGAAATACTCCCAATCGTCGAGATCTTTCTGGGTGTAGCAGAGCACCTTGCGTTTGCCGGTGGTTCCGGAACTGGCGTGAATGCGGACAAGCTGCTCGAACGGCACGGCGCGCAGCGGGAACGGGTAGCCGTCCCGCAGATCGTCGGCGGTGGTAAACGGGAGCTTGGCCAGATCGGCAAGAGCGGAGATATCGCCAGGGGTGATGCCCGCCTCGTCGAAGGTACGGCGATAGTGGGCCGAGCCCTCGTAGGCGTGCCGGACCGTCCACTGCAGACCACGTAATTGATGGGCACGAAGCTGCTCGTCGGTGGTGAACGGTGGCATGAAATCCAGGTTGTGCATATCGGGTTTCTCCAGACGTATATTGGTCAAGCCGGCGGCGCCGAGACGACTGGCCGCCGGGTTATCGGTTGAGGCGCCGAGAAAAGCGGCACGGAGCGTGGCATCGTTGAGAAGCCGGCGGCTTTCACCTTGCTCGACGATGCGCCCGTTGGCCAGCAGGTACGCCTTGTCCGACGCCGACAGCGCCCGGGCGGCATTCTGCTCGACAAGCAGGATGGTGGTGCCGCCCCGGGCCAATTGCCTGATGATCGCGAAGATCTCATCGGTAATGAGCGGCGCCAGGCCGAGGCTCGGCTCGT
>JAZBPM010000091.1:0-10895 GCA_036351615.1 Desulfofustis sp. | reverse complement strand
CTGGCGCCCTTTTTCAGCTATGACATCGGGGCGCCCGGCGGCAGTGTCGTGCAATTCGTAGTGCGGCCGCCGATCGAGGAAGCCGGAGGACTCGTGGTTAACCTGGGCGCCACCTACTATCTGCCCGCGGGGGGATCGGTCGAGTTGAACGGATTGGTCGCACCGCTGGAAGAGGCGTGGGAGAACCCCTACCTGGTCGGGGAGCGGCGCTCTACCACCGGCAGCCCGAAGTATGGCCTGCATCTGGCCTGGAAAGACATCGGCACCACCGGGCTGTCGCTCCATGGCGTCTACCTGCGAGACGATGTGGACAACGACCGGATCGGCGAATTGATGCCCCAGCTAGCCAGGGATGGGTCGATTTATGCGCTTGCCGCGGAATATCGGTTGCCGGTTTCCAAGACTTTTGAACTCAAGACCAGAGCGAGCTATGTGCAGGGTGATTACGACGGGGAGAGCTCATCGTTTTCCCGGTATCGGATCAGGGTGCAGGCGAGTTATCGTCTCGGTGCGGTGACGCTGAAACCGGAAATCTCCTATGGCCACACCAGCTATGACGAGGTCGATCCGGTGTTCGGCAAGACCAGGGAGGAGGATGCCTACGGCATCGACCTGACGGTCCAATACCAGGCGCCTTTCGGTTGGCAAGGTTGGGCCCTGCAGGGCATGGCGGGCTATGGTCGAGGTGATGACGACATCACCTTTTACGAGACCGAGACAGTGCGTATCGGTTCGCTGCTGACCTATTTTTTCTAACCTCAGAGCCTTTTGCAAAACTTAGATTTTCGTTCAAAATCAAGGCATGCGAAAAATTTTCCCGCAGGCATATACATGATATTCCGAGGATAAAATTTTGAGCATAACGCAGAGTTTGGGCGAAAAGATTGTTTTGCAAATGGCTCCTTAATCACAGGAAGAAACAACGAACGATAAAAATCGGTGTCATGGTCGGAAGAGCTGGCCAGCGCCAGCTGGCGCAGGCGGTTCATATTTTACCCCATAACGATGAGGAAATGTCCTTCGGGAGCGAGCGAGATGGAAGCTAACTGGCACTACCCGTATCGAACGGTGCGGCAACCGGTGCTGGCCGCAAACGTGGTGGCCACATCCCAACCCCTGGCCGCCCAGGCCGGTCTGCGTATGTTGCAGGAAGGCGGTAACGCGGTGGATGCGGCACTGGCTGCGGCCATCACGCTGACCGTGGTCGAACCGACCGGCAACGGTATCGGCGGCGACGGTTTCGCCCAGGTCTGGGATGGTGGGCAGCTGCACGGCATTAACGGTTCGGGCCGGTCGCCGGCAGCCTGGACTCCCGAGCGGTTTACCGGCGGTGAAAGTATGCCGCTCTTCGGCTGGGACGCGATCACGGTTCCCGGTGCGGTTTCGGTCTGGGCGGCATTGTCGCAGCGTTTCGGCGTGCTGCCGTTTGCCACGCTGTTTCGGGCCGCCATCGGCTATGCCCGCCACGGCTTCCCGGTGGCGCCGATAACCGCAACACGGTGGCGGGAGATGGCCGATAGCTTTCGCGGATTCCCGGAATTTTGCCGGGTCTTTCTGCCTGGTGGCCGGCCGCCGCCGCCCGGCACGGTGGTCCGTTTTCCGGAGATGGCCGAAACGCTGGAGGAACTGGCGGCCACCGACGGCGAGTCGTTGTATCGCGGCTCACTGGCGCAGCGGATCAGCAGGTGCGCCGAGGAGCAGGGAGGATTGCTGAGCAGCGACGATCTGGCCACTCACCTGCCCCTCTGGGTGTCGCCGTTGGCCGTCGATTATCGCGGCTATACACTGCACGAGCTACCACCCAACGGCCAGGGACTGGCAGCTTTATTAGCGCTCGGCATCCTCGAGCGGTTCGATCTGGCCGCGGAACCGGTCGACTCGGTGGGGTCCGTTCACCTGCAGGCGGAGGCGCTGAAACTGGCCTTTGCCGATGTCTTTCACCACCTTGCCGATCCGGAGGCGATGCGCATCGACGGTTCGACGCTGCTTGATTCCGCCTATCTGGACGAGCGGGCTCGCTTGATCGACCGGCAACAGGCGTCCTTTCCGGAGCCGGGACCGATAGCCGAACCTGGCACGGTCTATCTGGCGGCGGCCGACAACTCGGGCATGATGGTCTCCCTGATTCAATCCAATTACTTCGGGTTCGGCTCCGGTGTCGTCGTTCCGGGCACCGGTATCAGTCTACACAACCGCGGTGCCGGTTTCAGCCTCGAATCAGGCCACCCCAACCAGGTGGCAGGAGGCAAGCGGCCGTTTCATACGATTATTCCGGCCTTTGTCACCAAAGACGGGCAACCCGTCATGGCCTTCGGCGTCATGGGGGCGCATATGCAGGCCCAGGGGCACGTGCAGATGATGACCCGCGTCTTCGACTACGGGCAACATCCCCAGGCGGCCTCCGACGCCCCTCGCTGGCAGGTCAATCATGACCAGTCTATCAGCATCGAGGATGGCTTTTCTGCGGATACGGCGAGGCAGTTGGCCCGGCTCGGCCATCGCATCGTCGACGGGGTGCCGACCCATGTCTTTGGCGGCGCTCAATTGATCCGCAAAACGGTTGACGGCTGCTATCTGGCCGGCTCGGATCACCGCAAGGACGGACAGGCGGCGGGATTCTGAGATGGAGCAGTCGCTGTCGGTCAAACCACTGCAAACAGAAACGGACGAGACTTATAGCCGGTTGCTCGTCGATGGCGTGCCGCTGATCGATGTCCGGGCCCCGGTCGAGTTTGCTGCCGGTGCGGTGCCCGGTGCGGTCAACCTGCCGCTGTTGACCGATGATGAACGGCATCGGGTCGGTTTGTGCTATCGGCAGCAGGGCAGTGATGCGGCCCACGCCCTCGGCCATCGGCTGCTTCGTGGCCAGCGGCGAGAGGAAGCGCTGGCCGCCTGGCTCGATCATCTTGAAAAATTTCCCGCAGCCCGACTCTATTGCGCTCGTGGCGGCAGTCGTTCGGCCATCGCTGCGCAGTGGCTTGAAGCGGCGACCGGTAGACTGCCGCCCCGTCTGGCCGGCGGATACAAGGCGTTTCGCACGTTTCTGCTCGGCCGGCTCGACCCCGCGGCCATTGACGCCGTGCCGATCGTCCTCGGCGGCCGGACCGGTTCGGGCAAGACGCTGCTCCTGCGCCGGCTGGCCAACGCCATCGATCTCGAAGCACTGGCCAACCATCGCGGCTCGTCCTTCGGACAGTTCCTGACGGTGCAGCCCGGTCAGGCCGACTTTGAGAACCGCTTGGCCGCTGCGCTGGCCATTCATCGCTTCAACCGGTATGCCACCCTGGTCGTCGAGGACGAGGGGCGACACATCGGCAAGCGGTTTTTGCCCAAAGAGCTGGCCGACATGTTCGCCGGTGGTGCATTGATCGTGCTGGAAGCGCCGCTGGCCGAGCGCATCGATACGATCTCGGCTGAATATGTCGATGAAGCCCAGGCCGTTTATCGCAGCTCGTTTGGCGACGAGGCCGGCCTGGTCCGTTGGTTGGCCGATATGGAGGCGAGCGCCGATCGATTGGCCAAACGGCTCGGCGCCGCCCGGCTGGTACGGGTCAAACAGCTGCTGAACCGCGCCTGGCAACGCCAGCGTACGAATGGAGACCACCATGGCCACCGGGACTGGATTAAGATTCTGCTGCAGGAGTATTACGATCCGATGTACGATTACCAGATCGACAAAAAAAAAGAACGGGTCGTCTTTCGCGGCGGGGCGGACGAGGTGCTTTCCTATCTGCGGGAGCGGGAGGAAACCGGCAGGGCGACCGGCAGGGCCGCCCCTGCCGGTCGCTCATAGCCGAAAACGGCAGGCTGGTTACCAGCCGATGGTTAGATAATCGTGGATTGAGTCGGCGGCCTGCCGTCCGGCACCCATGGCCAGGATGACGGTGGCGGCGCCGGTGACGATGTCGCCGCCGGCCCAGACCCCTTTCTTCGTCGTCTTGCCGGTTTTCTCGTCGGTGACGACGTAGCCCCACTTGTTCAACTGCATGTCCGGCGTTTCACTGGTGAGCAGCGGATTGGCTCCGGAACCGACGGCGACGATGCACAGGTCGCAGTCGATGGTGAATTCGGAGCCCTTGATCGGCACCGGGCGCCGTCTGCCGGAGTCGTCGGGTTCGCCCAACTCCATGCGCAGACATTCCATGCCGATCAGCCGGCCGTTATCGTTGCCCAGGTAACGGGTCGGATTGGTCAGCAGGAACATCTCGATGCCTTCTTCCTCGGCGTGATGGATCTCCGCCTTGCGGGCCGGCATCTCTTCGCGGGACCGCCGATAGACGATCTTGACGTTGTCCGCCCCGAGACGCATTGCGGTGCGGGCCGCATCCATGGCCACGTTGCCGGCGCCGAGCACCACTACCTGTTTGCCGATCGGGATCGGCGTGTCCACTTTCGGGAATTGATAGGCCTTCATCAGGTTGGCCCGGGTCAGGTACTCGTTGGCCGACAGGATGCCGACCAGGTTCTCGCCGGGGATGTTCATGAAGCGCGGCAACCCGGCGCCGACGCCGACGTAGACGGCGTCGAATCCCTGTTCGAACAGCTCGTCCAGGGAGACGGTCCGGCCGACGACGGCGTTGACCTCGATCTTGACGCCGAGCCGTTCGAGAAAGTTTATTTCCTGGGCGACGATCGCCTTGGGCAGCCGGAATTCGGGGATGCCGTAGATCAGCACGCCGCCGGCCTTGTGGAAGGCCTCGAAGATGGTGACATCGTGACCTTTGACGATCAAGTCGCCGGCCACGGTCAGACCGGATGGCCCGGAACCGACCACCGCGACTTTCTTGCCGGTCGGTTTCTGTTTCGGCGGCAGTTCGCCGGTGCCGTGCTCGCGCTCGTAGTCGGCGCAGAACCGCTCCAGGTTACCGATGGCCACCGGTTCACCTTTTTTGCCGACGATGCACTTGCCCTCGCATTGGATCTCCTGTGGGCAGACCCGGCCGCAAACAGCCGGCAGGGCGTTTTTCGACCACAGGTTGCGGACGGCCCCGGTCAGATCGCCTTGGCTGAGTAGGCTGATGAAACCAGGAATGTCCACGCCCACCGGGCAGCCTTCGACGCAGCCGGGTTTCTTGCACTGCAGGCAGCGAGCCGCTTCTTCCTGCGCCATCGCAACGGTATATCCGGTGGGAACTTCGAGAAAATTTCGAGCCCTGACCTGCGGGTCCTGTTCGGGCATCGGGATGCGGGTGCGTTTTTCTGGTTTGTCGGCCATTATTTCCTCCGTTGAATTCGCCGAATTCAGTCTGGTGAATGGGAACAACGCATAGTCAGTCGACGTCGTCGTCCGTCAGCGGGCATCACGAATGGTGCAATATGATTCGTGGCATTTCTTTTCGTCTTCCTGGTAGGCCCTGAGCCGCATTATCAATTCGTCGTAATCGACCTGGTGACCGTCGAACTCCGGGCCGTCGACGCAGGCGAATTTGGTGGCACCGCCGACGGACACCCGGCAACCGCCGCACATGCCGGTGCCGTCGACCATGATCGGGTTGAGGCTGACCATGGTCGGGACGTCGTAGGTCTTGGTAATGGCGCTGACCGCTTTCATCATCGGTACCGGACCGATAGCCACCACCTGTTTGACATCGCCCTGCTCGAGAATCTCCTTGAGAACCTCGGTGACGAACCCGTGATGGCCGTACGAGCCGTCATCGGTGCAGACCCGCAGGTCATGGGAGGCGTTTTTCATCTGCTCTTCAAGGATCAACAGGTCCTTCGTCCGGGCGCCGATGATGCAGGTGACGTCGTTACCGATTTCCTTGAGGGCCCGGGTTATCGGGTGGAGTACCGCGACACCGGTACCGCCGCCGACGCAGACCACCTTGCCGACTTTTTCCAGGTGCGTGGCCTTGCCGAGCGGGCCGATAACGTCCTGGTAGCCGTCGCCGACCTTAAGGTCGCGAAACAGGGCGGTGGATTTGCCGACCACCATATAGATGATGGTGATGGTGCCCTTCTTGGGGTCGGTCTCGGCCATGGTCAGCGGTATTCGTTCACCCTCTTCATTGGCCTTAAGGATCACGAATTGCCCCGGCCGGGCTTTACTGGCGATCTGCGGTGCCTCAATCTCGTTGAGAATCACCGTTCCGCCAGCCATTTCTTCACGACGCACGATTGTAAACATGTTTTCCTCCGGACATAAAAAAGACCATTAGGTGAACAGGCGGCCCGAACTCCGGCTCCGTGCGTCAACCGTGACGCAGGATGCCTTCGATGACCGCCGTCGGGTCGGGTCGGATCATGCCGGGCGGCTGTCTCGACAACCGAGCCGGCAACAGGACGAGGGTACCTTTTTTAACTATTCTTTTCAACGAACATTTCCCGGTGTCGCCGGCAGCGCTCAGCGGTTGGAACGGTGGCCCGAAACAGCCGTCGACGCTGCCGGCAGCGGTCTCGGGCCGCTTACGACCGTCGATTACAATGACCCGAGCAGGGCGTCGAGTCCCGCCTGGGCCACTTCCTCATCCTGGTCGGGGCTGCCGGAACTGCAGCCGATACCGCCGACCGGCTGATCATCGATGAAGATCGGCAGGCCGCCGGCAAAGATCATGAAACGGCCGCCGATGCTGGTGTTGATGCCGAATGCCGGTTGGCCCGGCCCACTGACCTCGCCGTAGGCGCGTGTCGATTTGCGCGCGGCGGCGGCGGTGAAGGCCTTGTCGATGGCGATGGTGATACTGGTGATGCGGGCGTTGTCCATCCGTTGAAAGAGCAGCAGGTGGCCGCCGTCGTCGACGATGGCGATGTCCATGTCAACGCCGATCTCGACGGCCTTCTTCTCGGCGGCGGCCATCATCAGCCGGGCGTCTTCCAGGGTGAGCTTGGGAGCGGTTTTCATGGTGGTTCTCCTTTCGGTGTGATGGAAATCTGTATTTCCGGGTTCGTCGGTTATGCCGGTGCCTTCATATGAAAATCGTTGTTTCGGACTGATGGTCGTCTCTTCCTCCGGTTGCAGCTCTCCGGCTGTATCGCTCATCTCAATCATCGGAGGGACAGGTTATAACCTGTCCCCTGCTCACTTTCAAAAACCAGCCGGCCATTCCGACCGGGGTACTGATTTTCATTGTTCGTTGTGACGCCCGGTCATGGGGGGGTATATGAAAATCGGCGGGACAGGTTATAACCTGTCCCCCGCTAACTTTCAAAAACCTACCAGCCTCTCCGACCACGGCGCTGATTTTCATCGTTCGCTGTGACCATCAGTCATGGGGGTTATTATGGACTTGCTATGCCGCGTATAGTATAGCCACAAAATAGCAGGAGAGGCCACCTTGATTTGCCAGAAACACGCGAGAACCGTTCGCCCGAAAGCAGAGTGGCGTGGTGTCCGCACAGTCAGGAGAGAACAATGCAGATGGTCAGCGAACTAACCGATTATATGGGTTTTCAGGAGTTGTTGGAAGATGAGGAGAAACTGGTCAGAGAGACGGCCCGGGCCTTTGTCAACGAACAGGTCATGCCGATCATCGACGAGCATGCCCAGCAGGAGACGTTTCCCCAGCACCTGGTGCCGGCCATGGGACGGCTCGGCTTCTTCGGGCCGACTCTGCCCGAGGAATACGGCTGTGCCGAATTGTCGTATGTTGCCTACGGCCTGCTGATGTATGAACTGGAGCGGGGCGATTCGGCGTTGCGCTCCATGGCGTCGGTCCAGGGCTCGCTGGTAATGTATCCGATTTTTTCCTATGGCAGCGAGGAACAGAAGCGCTTCTGGTTGCCGAAGATGGCCGCCGGCGAGGCGATTGGCTGCTTCGGCCTGGCCGAACCCGATTTCGGCTCCAACCCGGGCGGCATGCGGACCCGGGCCCGGCGAGAAGCGGGTGGCAGGTGGCGCATCAACGGGGCGAAGATGTGGATCACCAACGGCAGTATCGCCGACGTGGCGCTGGTCTGGGCGATGACCGATGAAGGGGTGCGCGGGTTCCTCGTGGAAAAAGGGACGCCGGGCTTCTCCGCCCCACAGATGAAAAACAAATGGAGCCTGCGCGCCTCGGTGACCTCGGAGCTGGTTTTCGACAACGTTCTGGTCGACGAAGAACGGAGCCTGTTGCCCGGCGTCGTGGGCTTGAGGGGGCCGCTCAGTTGTTTGACGCAAGCCCGCTACGGGATCGCCTGGGGGGTGCTCGGCGCCGCCGACAATTGCTACCAGACGGCGCTCGACTACGCGCAGCACCGGGTGCAGTTCGACCGGCCGATCGCCGGTTTCCAGCTCCAGCAGAAAAAACTGGCGGAGATGGTCACCGAGTTGACCAAGGCGCAATTGCTCGTGCTGCATCTCGGGCGCCGTAAAGACCGGGGAGCGGCGACGCCGCAACAGGTATCAATGGCCAAGATGAACAACGTGCACTGTGCCCGGGAAATCTGCCATACCGCCCGGACCATGCTCGGCGCCAACGGCATCATGGGAGAGTATCCGATCATGCGTCATGCCGCCAATCTCGAATCGGTATATACCTACGAAGGCACCCATGACATCCACACGCTGATCATCGGTGAGCAGGTGACCGGCCTGGCCGCTTATCGCTAAATCACAACCAACGGGGGACAGGTTTCAACCTGTCCCCCGTTCGCTATGGGACACCGGTGGTAAAGGTCTGGCCCGCGTCTATCCGGACCCGGTTCTCGGCCTGGTCTTTCAGCCGACACGTCCTCCTGGGCCCTGCACGTCTTCGTATCGTTCGATATGATTCCCGCTCACGACTGGAATGAAACGGCGACCTCGGCTCCGCTCTCTTCAGTCGTGTCGATCAGGCTCGTATGCTATCGGTCCGTCTTGCTCCTTGAAGGGAGCGGTGGCATCGCCGTGGATAGAGTCGAGCAGCGCCTGCGGGTTGTGCTTGAAATCGTGCCTGACGGTGTTGTCGAAGTGGAACCGGTCGTCAAACGAGGTGATCAGGTTCTGCTGGCTCCAGCGCTGCAGATAATACCTGAGGATAACCGGCAGCCTGGAGTAGACGGTTTCCTCCGGAAACGGATCGACAAAGCTCGATTCGGCGAGGCGGCGGCAGGAGAGGGTCTGGGTCCGATAAAAAGCACCAAGAAACATCAATTCCGGAGGCAGCGTCGCCTTCATGCCCAGCCGGGTCAGCAACCGGAGAATCACCCGCACACTGTTTTTTCCCGTCTTGGCCAGAGTATACGGAATGAAGATCTTTTTCGGCCGTTTCAGGTGCAGCTGATTTCTGATGGTCAGGATGAGGTCGGCCAACTCCACCGGCTGCGGATCAACGAAATGCAGGGTCTTGCCGCTGAATTCCGCGCGGTTTTCCAGCATGTGCTGGACCAGGTATGGCAATTTGCGAACGTTGGAGTAGGAATGCTTGGCACCTTTGGCGGTGAAGAGGCATGGCATTGATTCGTCGGCGATAGAAAAAAGCAGCCGATGAAAGCCCTGGATCTTATGGTCGTGCCGCCCGTAAACGATGGATAACCTGATGCAGGAGTAATCGAGCCCTTCGTGTTGGTGCATGTAGGCCAGCGTTTTTTCCGCCATCAATTTGGACTTGGCGTAATTGCTCAGAGAGGCGGAAATCTCTACCTGATCCTCTTCCCGCAAGTTGTTGCCCTCGGGCAGTGTTGCTGCGGAACTAAAGAAGATATAGGGGATTTTCAGTCCGGCCGCCGCCCGGGCGATGTTGATCGCCCCGACATAGTTGACCTCGAAGGTGAGCTGACTGCCGGCGTCGATATTGGTGATACCGGCGTTGATGATAAAATCCGGCCGGATGCTCATCAGGTAGTTGCGGATGTCGACGCAATTGCCAAGTGAAACCTTTTTCGAACTGGGTGCCAGGATCTCCGCCAGGCCGGGGCGCCGCTGCTTGTAAAAATTGACCATGGTGCCGCCGACCAGGCCGGAGCCGCCGAAGACCACACCGATCTTTCGCGCCCGTTCTGTGGTGAGGAATTCGGTCATTATCCGTGTCCCGTCAGATGGTTCGCTGGCCCGCAGCGCAGATTTCCAGCAGCAACAGGCCGCTCGCATGTATCGGCATCCGGTCATCGGCCGGCAACAGGCAGGCAATTCTACCCGGTATGCCGACACCCGGAAGATGTCGAGTTTCCTACTACCCCTAAAATATATCAGATTTTCTAATCAATGCCAAAAGGTCAGATGATACGCCGTGTTCTCTTTCGATTTTTCACGGTTTTTCGTGGAACTGTTGGAAGTGGCGAAAAATAGTTCGGAAATAATTTGAATTTGATGGTGGGAAAACATAGACTGCAAAGAAACTGCCTTGCCACCTGGACGTTGATGGGCCGTGTGGCAGGAAGACACCAAAAGGAGAGGAGTAACTTCATGTTTTCACGATTCACTCGGGTCCGGTTTACGACCAAGCTCTTTGTGGCAATGATCGGGGTAGTGGTCCTTTCGATCCTGATCACCTCCGGCAACGCGATCAGGATGTCCAAGAATGGACTGTATGAGCTCGGGGAGGGGGCTGTACAGGATATCCACCAGTCGCTCTACAATTCGCTTGCCGCCATCGACGACAACATCCGCAACAAACTCAACGGCGATCTGCTGATCCTGGAAAAGGAGTTGCGGTTGACCGGCGGACTGCTGCTTGATGATACCAGCATGGAAGAGGAGACCCTGGTCAATCAGGAAACCGGTGAATCGGTGACCATGGAGATCCCGAAATTCCAGGCCGGCATTCAATATATCAACCACAAGTTCGATATCGTCGATCGGGTCGAGTCCATTACCGGGGCCTCGGCAACGATCTTCCAGCTGGTCGACGACAAACTGCTGCGTATCTCCACCACGGTGAAGAAGACCGACGGGGAACGCGCCGTCGGCACCTATATCCCGTCAGACAGCCCCGTATTTCAGACCATTATGAACGGCGAAGAGTTTCGTGGCAAGGCCTATGTCGTCAACGACTGGT
>JAZBPM010000090.1:0-7295 GCA_036351615.1 Desulfofustis sp. | reverse complement strand
TGCTTACCCCGGAGGATCTTATCATCGTCCTGGCACTTGCTCTCTATGGCGGATTGCGGGGAACGACTCACGGAAGGCATGCCCTGTTCCTGGTGCCGGTGGCCTGGTTTGTCGGCGGGCTTTTCGGGATGCAGACGGAACCACTCCCTGATTATCCAGTTGCCGCCCTGTCATTTCTCCTTCTTGGATTACTGATCGCCGCCGACCTTCGTCTTTCACTGCCAACCTTCACTGCAGCAGCCGTTGCAATCAGCCTGACGCACGGGTTTTTTAACGGCATCGCTTTGAAAAGCGGTCCCGCAGGTTTGGGCCTTATCGGTATTACGGCTGCCCTATTTGTTCTGGTGGCACTGGTTTCTGCCCTAATTGTGTCACTCCGACCACCATGGACCAGGATAGCGGTGCGTGTCATGGGCAGTTGGGTTGCTGCGATCGGCGTATTGATGATCGGTTGGTTCGTGCGGAGCAACATGGCCTGATTTCCCGCATTGTTTACTGCGCATGCATATGGCTGTGCTTGATTTCCTCTAAATGGTCATAGCCTGACAAACTCCTAGCAAATCCTTTTTATTGAAAACCTGGTAATTTTCCCAGTTATCCTTTTTCCCTCCTTAGCCTATCATTAACTATCAGAGCAGTTAGCTTCACTGTCCACCCGTGCACCTGACTGTTTTTTCTCCTCTGTTTTAGTTATTCAGAATGTTCAATTTGACAGAAGGTCGGATGCATAACGTTCACGAGGGAGGCAGTACGCATGAAACTGGAAAAAGTTCTTCTGGCCGACCAGCATCATGCCATGCTCGGTGGGGTGCGAGAACTTCTGGAAGGGATATTTGAAAGGGTGTACATGGTGGCCGATGAGGCCTCACTTCTGGAAGCAATCGAGAAGATACGTCCCGATCTTGTTATTGCCGACCTCTCTTTTCCAGTCACCAGAGAGATCAACATAGTCCATCGACTGCAAAAGCTTTACCCCGAGGTAAAGCTTCTTGTCCTCAGTGTCCATGATAGCCGGGTCGCCATGCAGGACAGCTTTGACGCTGGAGCGGTGGGCATTGTCTTGAAACGGACGGTGGTGGATGATCTTGCCCCGGCCATAGAGACGATCTGCCAGGGGAGGCGGTTTGTATCACCGTACGTTGCAAATAATGACAGAAAATAGCGGTCTATCCGCTGTTGGAAACGGAGAGAATATGGCGAGGCATCTGACAGAGTGTGCTCAGACTGATTGGTGTGATTGGCTGGGTCGTGCTCGGCCGCTAGCCCGAGTGAGCGTATTCATGTTTCGCATATGAATGTCGACAGGAAATACCAGGTAGGAAACAAGCATGAAAGCGCAGCCAGAGGTGGACCGTGAGCGATCATATCAGCCGCAAAGAAAAACTCATTTATGAGGTGAAAACGTATCTCATCGATGTCGCCTACCTGGCACTATTTTTCGGCGTATTCACCACCTACCGCCGACTGCTGATGGCCGAATATGATATCAGCTATGGCGATTATGGGATCAGTATCGTCAAAGCCTTGATTCTGGCCAAGATCATCATGCTCGGCGATGTGTTCCGGTTAGGACGTCTGAAAGACAGGCCCCTGATCTATCGAACTCTATTTAAGACGGTCGTATTCACCGTATGGGTGTTGCTGTTCCACGTCCTTGAAATCACGGGAAGCAGCCTTCTCCATGGCCAGGGAATCACTGGAGGCGCACACGAGTTCATGGGGCAGCTTCCCTATGAATTGCCTGCCCATCTTCTCATAGTGGTCCTGGCCTTCCTGCCGTTTTTCGCCATCAGGGAGCTTGGGGCCGTTCTGGGGGAAGGGAGATTGCACCAGCTCTTTTTTTCCGGCGAATTGACCGGGACCGCAGGAGAGACAAACACAAGAAGAACTAATGGATAACATCAGAGCACCATTCTTGAGGCTAATGGCCTGCGCTGCAGTCGCTATCTTGAGCACGGTACCAGCCGATCTGCAGGCGGCAAGTGATGCCGAACAGCAGGCGGAGTTGGCCAAAAAGCTGGCTAATCCTGTGGCGGCATTGATCAGCGTGCCATTTCAATACAATTACGATGAGCATTATGGCGCCGCAGACGAAGGCTCGGTACATCGGTTGAATATTCAGCCGGTGATCCCGGCATCGCTCAGCGATAACTGGAACCTGATCACCCGCGCGATTCTGCCATTGGTTGACCAGAACGATATTCCCTCTCCAGATCAAGGAAAATCCGGGGTGGGGGATATCACAGCCAGTCTCTTTCTCTCTCCCAAGGCTCCGACGGAGAACGGGTGGATATGGGGGGTTGGGCCAGTGGCGCTTTTGCCGACGGCTTCCGATGAGATGCTGGGGGCGGAAAAATGGGGCCTCGGGCCGACGGCCGTGGGCTTGAAGCAGGTCGGCCCCTGGACAATGGGGGCATTGGTCAACCATATTTGGTCGGTGGCGGGCGAGGATGATCGAGCCGATATCAACAGCACCTTTCTGCAACCATTTCTCTTCTACATCACGAGTACCAAAACAACCCTGGGAGTCAGTGTCGAATCCACCTATGACTGGGAAAACGAAGCCTGGTCCGTTCCTATCAACGTCACCGTGAGCCAATTGCTGAAAATAGGCCCGCAAATCGTGCAGATTGGCGTGGGGGCCCGATACTGGGCCGAGTCTCCCGATAACGGACCTGAGGATTGGGGCGCCCGCGCGAGTATCACCTTTTTGTTTCCCAAATAGCGGAAATGATCATGAAACTTAGAACAAGGAGAAAATAACATGACCAAAACAATGAAAACAGGTTTGTTGAGCAGCCTGCTCACCGTGGGCATCGTAACAGCCACATCATCGCCACTGCAGGCCGGCGACAGCGGTGACGACTGGCGGTTCATTGCCGCACCGTATCTGTGGGCCATGAGTATCGACGGTGATCTTACCGTCAGAGGAAGGAGCACCGATGTGTCGATTGGTTTTGATGACATCATCTCCGAACTCGACTTTGCCGCTCTCGGCCACCTGGAGGCCGGCAAAGGACGTTGGGGAATCTTTTTTGACAATGTTTATTCCAGGGTTTCTGCCGATGAAGACACGGTGATCGGCACGGTGAAGCTGGAGAATACCCTTTTCATGATGGAAATCGGCGGCCTGTTTCGTGTGAGCCAATGGTCCGGCAGTAGCCCTGAGGCAACGCCGGGCGCCTTCGAAATCCTCGGCGGTGCCCGCTATTGGGAGATAACGGGAGAGTTGACTCTGCCCAACACCGAACGACCGGAACAGACCGGTGACTGGACCGATCCTTTTGTCGGCGCCAGGGTATCTATCCCACTCTCCGACAAATTGCTGCTCAGCCTGCGAGGAGACGTGGGCGGTTTCAGTTATGGTTCCGATTTCAGTTGGAACGTTGTCGGCCTGCTTGGTTATGAATTCACACCGTTGATCAGCGCCTGGGGCGGCTATCGTGCCCTCGGTGTTGAGTATGACGAAGGTTCGGGAAACAATTATTTCGAGATTGATGCGACCTTTCATGGCCCGATGCTCGGGGTGATGTTTCGCTTCTAGCTCAAAGGGGACGCAACAGCTCGGCTTTGTCCCAAATCACAGGAGCGGTCTTAATGAGCGGTAAAAACAGATGCGCAGGATCCGGCGCGGATTGTCTCGGCCATGGCCAAGTGTTCTGTCGTCCGTCAGGAACCGGCCGTCTGGCAGCAGGAGACCGAAACGCTTCGCCCTCATGGCCGGCGGTATCTCACTCCGGCAGATTACGCTTCACGTTGCTGGCGATTATGGCCTTGTTGTCGTCTTGGTTGCTGTCCGGTTGCGCCACGCCATACGGCGTGGCGCCGGCCGGCCTGAGGGGGGCCTATGAAGAGGTCAACGCCAGCGCCTTGACCTCCCCGGTAGCCAGCAGTTACACCCGTACCGTACTGTATCGCCACAACCTGCTGGAACAGTATGACGAGGCCCCGGAAACCGTCCTGGCCTTCCTGCATCGACTGGCGGCCGGGGGAGACGACCGGCGGGATCTGCGCTTTGCCCTGGCAGAACTGAACTTTCTCTATGGCGAGAAACTGGAGCAGGCATCCAGTGGAGGCCAACGGGTTCAGGCCGCAAATCACTACCTCGTCTCGGCGCTCTATGCCTATTACTACCTTTTCGGAACAGCGGATGAGCCTTTGCCGAATACCTACGACAACCACTTCCGGCAGGCTTGTGCTTTCTACAACCGGGCGTTGGGCAAGGGGCTGGAAAGCGGTGCGGACGGAGCCATCATTATCGGCAACCAGCAGCGTCATCTGCCGTTCGGCTCGCTGCAGATATCGGTAGACGCAACGCGTTTAGCCAGGGGACTTGCGCAGTTTGAAAGCTTTGAGCTGGCGGATGACTACCTGGTTCGCGGCTTCACCATCAGAAACCGGGATTCCGGGCTCGGCGTGCCGCTCATTGGCATACTCCCGCAGCAAGAGTCTGCAATTGGCGCCAGAATTGTCCCGCTGACCGCTTTTTTGCGCATCACCAGTCCCGAACAGGAACTCACCAAAGACACGGTGGGACGGGCGCAGCTTGAAGTGTATCCCGCCTATGATGAAACGGAAGTAATGGTCAACGGTCAGACGGTTCCTCTGGAAACAGACCAGACCGCCGCCATTGCCTACGCACTCGACAATGCCGATATCTGGACGCTCGACCTGCGCCGCTTCTTTTTCCTCAAGGAACAGATCAAACCGCAGATCGTCATGATCAGCCCGTACGAGCCGGGCAAAATTCCGGTGGTCTTCGTCCATGGCACGGCCAGCGAAATGATCTGGTGGGCGGAAATGTTCAACACCCTGCGGGGGGATGCAACATTGAACAGGCGCTATCACTTCTGGTTCTTCCGCTATAACAGCGATCACCCCCTGATGGACTCCGCCGCCACGCTGCGCGACATTCTGCGGGAGAAGTACCGGCAGCTTGCCGCTGCAGACGAGAACCAGGCGCTGGACAACATGGTAATTATCGGACACAGCCAGGGGGGCCTGCTGACCAAGGCAACCGCCGTCTCCAGCGGTGACCGTCTGTGGCGTGCTTTGAGCGACGAACCGTTTGAGAGTTTCGAACTTTCCTCTGAAGCTCGGGAAATGTTGACCAACTTCCTGTTTATCGAACCGCTTCCGTTTGTCCGGCGGGCGGTATTCATCTCGACACCACATCGGGGCAGCTTTCTCGCCAAGCTCTGGATCGGCTCGCTGTTTCGCCGTCTCGCCGGCTTGCCGACCGCGGTCATCAGGGGGTCGAAAGAGTTTTTGACCATGGAGAGAAAACTCAAGCTGCCGATTCAACTCAAAGGCCGATTACCCACCAGCATCGACGGCATGTCGCCCAAAAACCCGGTGCTGCTCGAGCTGGCGGAACTTCCGGTATCGCCGGCGGTCAAGACGCACTCCATCATCGCGGTCAAGGATCTGGAAAATTACCGGGAAAGCGACGATGGCGTGGTCGAATACCAAAGTGCGCACCTGCCCGGGGTCGAATCGGAATTCCTCGTGGAATCAACACATTCCTGCCAACAGCATCCACTGGTCATCGAGGAGGTGCGCCGGATACTCTTGCAGCATCTGACCGAGATCGATGGACCGTGAGAACTCTCTGTCAACCGGCTGCCGTGAAAGGGGAAAAGACACTGGCCCCCCTTTCCTTCCTGATATTCGTGATGATGCTCACCGAATCGACCGGGAAAGAAGTGGCGCTGGAGCAGACAATCTCAGCCGGAAGGTGGACGGTACTTCACCGGACTCGCTGCCATGTAGTGAAAAAGTAAACTTAACAGGTTGAATGTAAGGAGTTCTTTTCATGAAAGTACAAACGCTTTTCCTGCTGTCCCTCTTGGCTGGTGCCGTCACCGCCCACGCCGCAGAGCCGATCGTATACCCGGCGAACAACCAGACGCCCGAGATGCAGGCGAAAGACCAACAGGAATGTCGGCAATGGGCTATCGGGCAGGCCGGTTATGATCCGGTGCTCGGCGCGACCGGCTCCGCTGTACAGCCGGGTCCGAGTGCAGCTGGACAAAAGAAAGACCGGACGGTTTTGCGGTCTGCGGCCAGAGGCGCTGCTGTCGGTGGCCTCGGCGGGTCGATGGGGGGGGAGTTCGGCAAGGGCGCCGGAGCCGGCGCGATTGCCGGCGGAGTTGGCGGCCTTGTGAAAAAGAGTAAACAGGATCAGGCCAAACAACAGACAGCACCCATGACCGCTGAGAGTACTGAACTGGAAGATAAATATTACCGAGCCTACGGCGTCTGTCTGGAGGCTCGCGGTTATTCTGTCAAATAGATGAGGCCCGTTTACTGGGTGACACTGCTGCGTTGCCCGGCAGCACTCTGTGTCACGGTAGCATCGAAATCTTCACAGGGGTTTGTGTATGTATCGATCATTTATCAGCAACAACGCCAAGACGATGGTCATGGCGGCAGCACTTCTTATTCTCACCTCATGTTCATCCGGTTCTCTGACATCGTCCACCGAACCGCCGGCTGACGAAGTTTCCACGACAACTGCCTATGCCGATGGGGTGCCGGGAGGAGTCGTTACCAACGCCATTTATCTCAGCGCGCGCGTTACCGTCATCGATCAAGCCAGTCGAACGGCCACCCTGCTCCGCCCTGACGGTGCCAGCGTGACGGTAAAGGCAGGCCCCGGGGTTGTTAATTTCGACCAGATTGGCACGGGCGATCTGGTCAACCTGACCGTAATCGAGGAGATCGCCGTCTATCCGCAGGATGCATATGCTCCGGCGACCGATCAATCGGCGACCCTGCTGGCCCGTGCTCCCAAAGGAACAGCGCCAGGCGGACTGATAGCGGACACCAGGCAGGCGATTGCCACGGTTTCAGCCATCGACAGGGAAAACCGCACCGCGACGTTGCTCTTCAGGAACGGCTCTGAGCAAACCTTTGCGGTGCGCAGCGATATTGATCTGGCACAGCACTCTGTTGGTGAGAAAATTGTATTCGAGATCACCGAGATGCTGGCCATCGATGTCAGCAAGCAACAATGAAATGGATGGCAAGCGCGAATGAGCAAACGTAACACAACACATCTTGTTAATAGAAAGGAGATACCCATGTTGCCAGACAGTATCATGAGAAAAAGGCGGGCGAGCCGAAGTGCCAGCGTATTGATCATACTCACTTTAGCCCTGATCGTAGCCGGCTGGTCCGTGCCGGTAACGGCGCAAAATGGCTTTGAACAGGGGGCGGATCTCCGAGCATCGGCCCTGATTCCACCCGAACTGCTGAAGAGTGACCTTTATACCGTGGATGAGACCGTCGTT
>JAZBPM010000089.1:0-4924 GCA_036351615.1 Desulfofustis sp. | reverse complement strand
GACCGCCCCAGATGCCGATAATCAGATACATCGGGATCAGCATCGCTTCCCAGAGTACGTAGAAGAGGACGAAATCAAGGGCGACGAAGACACCGATCATCGCCGTTTCCATGACCAGCAGACAGATCATGAAGGCCTTCACCCTGACCTTTATATAGGACCAGGAGGCGAGTACGCAAAACGGCATGATCAGCGCGGTCATCAACACGAGCAGAATGGATATGCCGTCGACGCCGACGGTGTAATTGATGTTCAGGGCAGCAATCCAGGGATGGGTCTCGCCGAATTGAAAGGCGGCGGTGCTGCGGTCAAATCCGGCCAGAAGGAGCAGGGAGAGCAGACCGACCAGGGCTGTTACGGCGAGCGAGACGGAGCGACAGGCACTGTCGCCCCTGAGCAGCAGCAACAGCAAGGCGCCGGCCAGCGGTAGAAAGATCAGCGTGCTGAGCAGCGGAAATCCCGGGTTTAACAGAAGTTGATCCATCTCGTTGAGTCCTTGATCTTGTGGGAACCTTGAAAAATTGCCATTTCGTCCAATCTCATCGTTGCGCAATCAAATTTTATCCTCGGAATATCATGCATATGCCTGCGGAAAAATTTTCTTGCGCGCCTCGATCTTGAACGAAATTTCAAATTTTTCAAGCCCCCCTTATATTAGAGCCAGATATAGACGAACAGCAACAGTGCGACGAAGGATACCGTATAACCGAGTGTCTGCTGGATCTGACCGCGTTGCAGTACGCGGGCCAGCAACCGGCCGAAGGAGCGAACGCCGCGGGCCGAGCCATCGAGCAGGCCGTCGATAGCATGCCAATCAAACCAGGACCAAAAGCGGGCGGTGGTCATCAGCGAGAACAGGCCGACGACGCGATAGGCTTCGCCCCAGGCGGTATCGAACCACTGGATCGGGTTTCTCGCCAACCAGAGAACGAGCTGCCCACCGCGACGGTAGAACCAATCCAGGTCGAGATAGGTGGCGGCCCGGGCGCCAACCCTCTCTTTCAAGAGCAGGAAGGCAACACCGGTCAGGGCTAGGATCTGCAAAGTCTCGCTAAGATGATAGCTGCTGTAGGGATGGTAGTCGCCAATGATATCCTGGTGGGGCAACAGTCCGTAGAGCAGCGGGTACCAGGCGCCGATGATAAAACAGAGCAGCGCGGCGACGAGCATCGCCAGCTGCATGTTCCACGGCGGATCGGCGGCTTTTGCAAACGATGTGGCATCTCCGCGATAGTTACCGAAAAAGACCAGCCAGGGTAGCCGCAGACCGGCGACGAGGAACGTGCCGGCCGAGACCATGGTCAGCAGGAAGCCGGTCCAGAGCAGATGCTCCTCGTAGCTGGCGGCAATGATCATCGATTTTGAGACGAACCCGGAAAACAGTGGAAAGGCCGAGACCGAGACGCCGCCGACAATGACGAAGAGCAGGGTCAGCGGCATTTTTTTGTAGAGCCCGCCAAGTTCCGTGAAACGCTGTCGGCCGGTTGCCTGGATAACGGCACCGGCTCCCATGAAAAGAAGCCCCTTATAGAGGATGTGGGCGAATGCGTGGGCGGTGGTGCCGTTGATGGCCAGGGCGGTGCCGATGCCGACGCCGGCCACCATGTAGCCGACCTGGCTGATGATCTCCCAGCCGAGCAGCCGGCGGATGTCGTTTTCCAGCAACGCGTAGATGATACCGGCAATTGCCATGACCACCCCGAGGACGATCAGGATATCAAAGCCGGCACAGGCCCGGGCCAGAGTATAGATCGCCGTCTTCGTGGTAAAGGCGCACATGAAGACCGAACCGGTGATGCTCGCCTTGCTGTAGGCGTCGGGAAGCCAGGAATGAAGTGGGATGACCGCAGCGTTGAGCATCAGGCCGCCCATGATCAGCCAGGTGGAGAGCCGGGCGTTGTCGTAATCGAGCAGTTCAAACGCGATCGAGCCGGTGGCCTGGTAGTTGAGGACAAAGCCCATCAGCAGCAGCAGGCCGCCGAAGGTATGGACGAGCAGGTAACGGAAACCGGCCGCCGGCGCGTCGGGATCCTGCCGGTTCGACCAGATGAGAAAGGTCGAGGCAAACGCCATCATTTCCCAGAAGAGAAACAGGCTCAGGTAATCCCCGCTATAGATGGCGCCCAGTGAGCCGGCGACGTAGAACCAGGCCGCGACCTGTTGCCAGACGTCCCTGACGTGCAGACCGTAGATGGTGCCGATAATGGCCATCAAAGCCATGATAAAGGCAAAGGCGTTGGACAGACTGTCGATACGACCAAAGGTCAACTGCCAGTCGAGAAAGTGCAGTACGCCGTACGTTCCCTGGTGAAATCCGAGCCAGACCACGTTGATGAAGGTCAGGACCGGGATCAGCACGAGAAACGGCCGACGGAACGGTTCTTTGATCAGCGGCAGCACGAGGGCGCCGATGATCAGCATCAGTGCCGGATGGAAAAAGCCGCTAGTTGTCATAGTAGTCTTCCTCTTTGGCGATACCGGCGCCGCTCAGCCAGCGGGCCGCAAAGATCAGCACGATACAGGCGCCCAGGCCGAACAGGCTCCAGAAGCCGGGGACCGTTCGTTCCAGCCAGGTATGGGCATGCGAGGTGTCAACCGTCAGGCTCCAGACAACGATGGCAAAAACCAGCACATAGAATAGATAACGCAGCGGCGTGCGTCGCTCCAAAAGGTAGTCGATCAAGGAAATCATCCGGTCACCGCCTTGACGAAGGACATCATGAAGTTGGGGAAAATACCGATCACCACCGAGACGAAACAGGCGATCAGGATCGGGATCAGCATGGTCAGCGGCGCCTCTTTGACGCCCGCATAAGCTCCGGCCGTGGCCGGTTTGCCGAAAAAGGCGCGATACGTTACCGGCAGGAAGTAGGCGGCGTTGAGTAGAGTCGAGGCGAGCAGCAGCAACAGGATGCCGATCTGGTGCGCTTGCAGGGAACCGACCAGCAGCTGCCACTTGGAGACGAACCCGGCCACCGGTGGCGCCCCGATCATCGACAGCGAGGCGACGAAAAAAGCGCCGAAGGTAAAGGGCATGACCTTGCCGAGCCCTTCCATGTCGGAGATATCCTTGCGGTGCGCGGCCACGTAGATGGCGCCGGCACAGAAGAACAGCGTGATCTTGGCAAAGGCGTGATTGACGATGTGGATCAACCCTCCCTGGATCGCCGCCGGAGTAAGCAGCGCAACGCCAAGGATGATATAACTGAGCTGGCTGACCGTCGAATAGGCCAGTCGTGCCTTGAGGTTGTCCTTGGACAGCGCGATGATCGAGGCGACGATGATGGTGAAGCCGACGAAATAGGCGGTCGGGATGCCCAGGTTGAGGGCCGCCATCAGATCGACTCCGAAGACGTAGAGCATCACCCGGGTGGTGCAAAAGACACCGACCTTGACCACGGCCACCGCATGGAGCAGCGCGGAGACCGGCGTTGGGGCCACCATCGCGCCGGGCAGCCAGTGATGAAAGGGCATCACGCCGTTCTTGGCAAAGCCGAACAGGCAGAAGACGTAGAGCATGATGACCAGCGGTTTGCTCGCCTCCGGCCCGAAGATGCCGCTCTGGATATCGGTGGCAAAGTCGAGGGTGCCGGTCAGCACGTAAATCAGGATCATCGCCGGCAGCAGGAAGGCCTTGGCGGTCGCGGTCAGGTAGACCAGGTACTTGCGACCGCCTTCATACCCCTCCCGGTCCTGGTGATGGGCGACCAGCGGGTAGGTGCAGATCGAAACGATCTCGTAGAACAGGTACATGGTGAACAGGTTGTCGGCAAAGGCGACGCCGATCGCCCCGAAGATGGCCAGCGCAAAGCAGGCGTTGAAGCGGGTCTGGGCATGCTCCTTGAGGCCGCGCATGTAGCCGAGCGAATAGAAGACGGCAATCGTCCACAACGACGAGGCGACCAGGGCGAAGATCATCGACATCGCGTCGGCGCGCAGGGTCACCGTCAGGTTTGGCAGCAGTTCGAAGAGCTGGAAATACAGGGTCTTGCCGGCAAAAATCGAAGGCACCATGGAGGCGACGACACCGAGCAGCAGCAGCGAGGAAATCGACGAGATGGCTTCCCGGACATTTTCTTCGGCGCCCTTGAGCATCACGCCGATAGCGCCGATCAGCGGAATGACCAGGGCCAGCAACAGTTTTGAGGTGACTATGGTAGTTGCATCCATACCGGCGTTATCCTTTCAGGTTGACCAGGTCTTCGGTATCGACCGTCTTGTAGTGCCGATAGACACCGATGGCGATGCTCAGACCGATAGCGGCCTCGGCGGCGGCTACGGCCATGATGAATAGGGTAAAAATTTGGCCGACTGACGGGTCGGGGGCAAGAAAGCGGTTAAAGGCCATGAAGTTGATCGACACGCCGGCCAGCATCAGCTCAGCCGCGATCAGCATACCGATCAGGGTTCGCCGGGTAACCAGGCCGTAGACCCCGAGAGCGAAAAGCATGGCGCCGAAAACCAGGTAGGTGGTCAGGTACTGGTGAATTGCCAGGATCGTCATGACTGAGACCTCCCGCCGCGGGCGATAACGATGGCCCCGATGATGGCGATCAGCAGGACCAGAGAGATGAGTTCGAAGACCATCGAATAGGAGGTCAGCAGGTGAATGCCGATATCCCTGACCGAACCGCCGGCGACCTTGTCGAAGGGAAGCCATTCGGTACGCAGGGCCAAGCCGGCCATGGCGCCGAAGATCAGTGCGGCGACCAGGAAACCGAGCGGGCCGGAGAGGATATTGACCGGACCGGATTTCTTTTTCTGCTCCGGTGCGGCCAACATGATGGCAAACGAAATGGTGACGCAGATGGCCCCGACGTAGATGAGAATCTGCATCATCGCCATAAATGGTGAATTGAGAAAATAATAGAAGCCGGCCACACCGGTAAAACAGACGACCACTCCGGCCAGAGCACGGACGAGG
>JAZBPM010000088.1:0-5152 GCA_036351615.1 Desulfofustis sp. | reverse complement strand
CGCCGCGGCTGGGAGGTCGCAGGCGGCTTGGGGGGTTTGCCACCAGAAGTCCGCATCGACCGAACCATATCGGTCTGTCCGCCGTCAGCCTGCTCGGGATTGAATGCAGTGGCGGCGTGAGGCTCAAGCTCGGCGGCGTCGATTTGCTGGACGGGACACCGGTTCTCGATATAAAGCCGTATCTGCCCTACACCGATCGGATTGAAGCGGCAACGAACGGCTGGGCGGATACTGACAGCCGAGCGATTCAGGTAATCTTTACCCCGGCTGCGGCGTCTTTTGGCGCGGCCTATCGAGAGCGGACCGGGCGAGCGCTGCTACCATTGATCGAGGAGGTGTTGCGTCAGGATCCGCGACCGGCCAGTCAGCGAAGGCGCAGGACCAGGTTCGCGATGACGTTGTGGGATGTCAACATTCGCTGGCAGGTGACCGAAACCTGTTTTCTGGTTGATTGCTGCGAATGGCTCGAGGGGCAGGAAGGGCTTTCTTCAGGGTGATTCCAGACCGGCGATGGTACAGTAGACGCGCCCGCCGATCAGGTAGTGGCGGGTGCGGATATCGTAATCGAGACTGGCGCCGATGATCTCCACCTGTTCACCGACCAGCCGTGTCCGGCCGGGTGACTTGATGGTCCGGTCGTGGTCGAAGTAGTAGAGTTCTTCCGAATAGAGCTGCTGGTTTTCGGCAACCTGGTCGATGCGAACATCGTCGCGCAAGGTGAGCTGTCGACTCACATCGTTGTAGACGCCGGTCCTGGCGATGACATTGATGCGGTTGCCCTGTTCGTCAAACAGATCGGCATCGACATCCGCGAGGATGAATTCATGCGGGACATCGCTGGTCTGGGCTTCCGCGGCCCGGATCTCGGCTGTCTTTATCCCGTTCTGATTTTGCAGGATGACTACCTGCTCCATGGTGAAGTTGTGGACTCTCTCTTCCCGTTTGGCGAAATCGGGGTCAAAGCCGCCCCGTGGCTCGAGAAAAGATGCCAGCGGCAGGCGCCAGAGCGGAAAGGTAACGATCAGGCCGAGCGGAATCAACCAGATCAGGTTGCGGCGGGTGAGCTTCATGTCAGGTAGCTCTGCAACAGGGACTGATGGAGTCCTTTGGCGGTGACTAGTAGATCGCATACTTCTCGAACGGCGCCGTGACCGCCGCTGCGAGACGCGACGTAATGACAGGCGCTTTGCACCTCGGGTACGGCATTGGCCGGGCAGGTGGCGAGACCGACCCGGCTCAGCACGGCCAGATCGATCCAATCGTCACCCATGTAGCAGACCTCGGCCGGTTTTTTCCCGGCCCGCCGCAGTATTTCCCTGAAGGCCGCAGATTTGCGGTCTACGCCTTGATAGATGTGGTCCAGGGCCAACTCTTCGGCCCGCCGCTGGACGATAGTCGATCGCCGGGCGGTGATCAGGCCGGTTTGAACACCGGCCTGCCGCACCAACTTCAGGCCGAGACCATCCTGGGTGTTGAACGCCTTGGCCTCGGCTCCGGATTCGGTATAAATCAGCGAGCCGTCCGTGAGCACCCCGTCGACATCGAGCAGGAGCAGGGTCACACCGGCCGCCCGGCCGCGCAGGACGTCGTCAAGAAGACGATGCTGCCGGCTGGCTCGCTGCTGAGACCGCTGCCGATATCCGGCCAAAACCTCACAATCGGTCGGGTGAGAAGCATCTCCGGACGGTTGACGGGGATCGCTGGCCATCGGGTGATTATTCCAGACAGGAACGGATGCGGACGATTTGCTGAAGAATTGCTTCCACCCGGTCAAGAGCGATGGAGTTCGGCCCGTCGCAGAGGGCCCGATCCGGATCGGGATGGACCTCCATGAACAGACCGTCGACACCGGCCGCGACTGCCGCCCGGGCCAACGGTGCGATAAACTCCCGCTGACCGCCAGACGAGCCGCCGGCCCCGCCGGGCAATTGTACCGAGTGGGTTGCATCATAAATTACCGGACAGCCGAGCCCGCGCATTACCGGAAAGGAGCGCATATCGACGACCAGATTGTTGTAGCCGAAGCAGGAACCGCGCTCGACGAGCAATACCCGGCTGCCGTTGACGCTCTTGATTTTGTCGACTGCGTGGGCCATGTCCCAGGGAGAGAGAAACTGGCCTTTTTTCAGGTTTATCGGCTTGCCGGTCGCGGCTGCGGCCTGGAGCAGGTCGGTCTGACGGCAGAGAAAGGCGGGGATCTGGATGACATCAAGGACCGCAGCGGCGCTTGGCACTTGCGACGATTCGTGCACATCGGAGACGACAGGGACCTTCATCGCCTCGCGAATGTCGGCCATGGCGGCCAGACCGTCGGCCAGCCCCGGTTCGCGAAACGAGTCGAGCGACGTGCGGTTGGCCTTATCGAAAGATGCCTTGAACACGTAGGACAGGCCGAGTCGTCCGCAGATTTCCTGCATGGTTCCGGCCACTCGCCTGGCCAGTTCTGGCGACTCAAGCACACACGGACCGGCGATGAGCAGCAGGGGGCGGCCCGGTCCGACCAACAGATCCGGCCCCTCGGGTCGGCCAATGGCAACGGTGGTGACGTCCATCATTCTTGTGCGTCCCGGAAGTTTAACGCAGCTTTGATGAAGTCGCGGAACAGCGGATGCGGCTTCATCGGTTTTGATTTGAATTCGGGATGAAACTGGCAACCGAGAAACCAGGGGTGTTCGGGAATTTCGACTATTTCGACGAGGTGATTGTCGGGCGAGACACCGGAGATGACCAGGCCGGCCTTACTGAGCACCTCGCGGTAATCGTTATTGAACTCGTAGCGGTGCCGGTGTCGCTCGCTGATCTCGTCCGTCTGATAGGCGGCCATGGCGAAGGTGTCTTTCTTCAATACGCAGGGGTAAGCGCCAAGCCGCAAGGTGCCGCCGAAGTCGGACTGTTCGTCGCGAACCTGTTTTTTCTGGGAACGATAGTCAAACCACTCCTTGCACAGATAAATTACCGGATCCTGTGTGAGCGGGTCGAGTTCCGATGAGTGCGCCTTGGTAATCTGCGCTACCTGACGGCTGAACTCGACCACGGCCAGCTGCATGCCGAGGCAGATACCGAAAAAGGGAATCTTGTTGACCCGGGCATGGGTGATTGCCCGAATTTTGCCCTCGGCACCGCGTTTGCCGAAACCGCCCGGTACCAGGATGCCGTCACAACCGGCCAGCAATTGCTCGGGGTTACCGGTTTCCAGCTCCTCGGCGCTCAGGTAGAGCAATTCCACCTTGGCGCGGTTGGCCAGGCCGCCATGGATTAATGCCTCGTGCAAACTCTTGTAGGATTCGGTCAGATCGACATACTTTCCGGTGACGGCAATGGTGACCGTGTGCAACGGGTTTTTGAGATTGTCGACCAGGTTCTGCCACGGTGTGATGTTCGGCGATCCGGTCCAGACATTAAGCAGCTCGAGAATCTTTCCGTCCAAACCTTCTTTGTGGAACAGCAACGGGACTTCGTAGATGTTGTCGACATCGATGGCGGTGATGACCGCATCTTTTGGGACATTGCAGAACAGCGCGATTTTCGCTTTCAGTTCGGCGGACAGCGGAACCTCAGTGCGGCAGAGCAGGATATCGGGTTGAATGCCGTCGGCCCGGAGCTCTTTGACCGAGTGCTGGGTCGGTTTGGTTTTGACCTCTCCGGCTGCTTTGATGTAGGGGACCAGGGTCAGGTGAACGAATAAAGAGTATTCCCGGCCCAGATCACTGCGCAGCTGGCGGATCGCTTCGATGAAGGGCAGCCCTTCGATATCGCCGACGGTGCCGCCGATTTCGATGATGGCGATATCGGCGCTGCCGTCCAGCTGCAGCACGGCCGCCTTGATTTCATCGGTGATGTGCGGAATGACTTGGACGGTGCCGCCGAGATATTCACCGCGGCGTTCCTTGGTGATTACAGAATAGTAGATCCTACCCGAGGTGTAATTGTTTTTCTGGGCCATCAGCGCATTGGTGTAGCGCTCGTAATGGCCCATGTCGAGATCCGTTTCGGCACCGTCGTCGGTAACGAAGACCTCTCCGTGCTGAAACGGATTCATCGTTCCGGGATCGACGTTGATATATGGATCGAGTTTCTGGAAGGTCACGGTCAGTCCCCGGCATTCGAGCAGGGCACCGATCGATGCGGCCGCCAGCCCTTTACCGAGAGAGGACAGGACGCCACCGGTGATGAAAATGAATTTGGTTCGTTTGGTCGTACCCGGTTTTTTCATACTGCTCTCCCGGCTGAAGGTTGGCATGGAAGATTCGGTCTTTTTATACACCTAATCGCCGGTGGAGGCAACAGCGGTCACCGGGAAAAGATCAACGGAGCGGCGGAGCTCTTGTCTGCGGCTGTGGTCGTGCATATCTTTTGAACGGTAGGAATAATTCTCAAAAAGGAGCGAGTTATGAACAGCGTTCTGCTGGCAGTCTTGTTGCTGGGCATTGGCACGACGGTATGCATCGCCGACCAGACGACAACCAAAGTTGAGGAGGAGACCGCGCTTTTTGGAGGCGGGTGCTTCTGGTGTATGGAACCGCCCTTTGAACAGCTCGACGGTGTTATCGATGTCGTTGCCGGTTACACCGGCGGGACTGCCGAAGATGCCGAGTACGCCAAGGTGTCCAGCGGTGCTACCGGTCATTATGAAGCGGTCAGAGTCCGCTACGATCCCGGCCGGATTTCTTACCGGGAACTGGTCGAGACGTTCTGGCGACAGATCGATCCGACCGATGACGGTGGGCAGTTCGCCGACCGGGGAAGTCACTACCGGACGGCAATCTTTTATACCACCGAAGATCAGCGGGTTGTCGCCGAGCAGTCCAAGGCGGATCTCGATGCCTCTGGTCTGTTCAAGCGGCCGGTGGTGACGAAGATCCTGCCGGCGCAGCCGTTCTACGAAGCTGAGGCGTATCATCAGGATTATTATCGGAAAAATGTTGTGCACTATTCGATGTATAAGGCTGGCTCAGGACGGCAGGCGTTCCAGGAAAAGGTGTGGAAGAGCGGTGATGAGGGGCCGGCACCGTTCCGTAAACCAAGTGAGAAAGAGCTGCGAGAGTTGTTGACGCCGATGCAATACCAGGTGACTCAGAAAAAAGGCACCGAACCGCCCTTTGACAATGAGTTCTGGAATAACAAGGAGGAGGGACTCTATGTTGATATCGTT
>JAZBPM010000087.1:0-2771 GCA_036351615.1 Desulfofustis sp. | reverse complement strand
GTCCCCTTTTTGCCCGGGCAAAAAGGGGACTGTCCCGTTTTTTGTTTATTCGGGTTCGAATTCCAGCGTAAAGGTGGTCTGGCCGCTGAGCGGGGTTGCATCTTCGCTTTGGAAATTGGTCAGGATGATATCGACCGAGGTGGCCGTTCCTTCGCAAAAAGATTCCTGACCGCTCCAGCTGGTCCGGTAATGCTGGACATCGAGCCAGCTTCCGGTCACGGTAAAGGACGCCTCGCTGCTGTCGGCATAGCCGAAACGAGTGTCCATCGGTTCCGAGAAGGTAAAGGTCACGGCATCTTCTGCGCAGGTGACGCTGGTGGTATCTATGGCGACGGTCGGTTCCGGTTCGGCCGGGGGCGGTTCACTGCTGCCGCCACCGCCTCCGCCACCACCACCGGCGGCCGCAATCAGGGCAACCCCGCCGGCAACGGCGGCAACGCCGAGGCCGATTTTCATCGATGAACTCATCTCCGGTTCGGCCGGAGGCGGCAGCGGTTCCGGTGTCCGGGCAACAGGGGTAGCCTCGAGATCGGCGAGTAGATTGTTCTCGGTCAGTTCCTGCAAGGCCTCACGGGCCATATCGAAACTCGGGTCCTCGGCCAGTGCCCGGGTGTAAAGATCGGCGGCCTGCCGGTACTGCTGACGATCGGAGGCATCGACGCCGAGAAAAAAGGCGAGCAGGGCCGGAGTGCTGGCTGATGGGGGGACTTCCAGACTGCGGCGCTCTTTTGTCGGCAGATAGATATTGAGACTGTCGAGGACATGGAACAATACGTCCTTCTGGATGCGGTACAGCTCGTCGATGGGCCCGGCGGCCGTCGGCAATGGAGAGCTGGTGCCGAAAGGCACGTCGATCAGAAAGGTGTTTACGGCCAGCTGCTCGATCGATCCTTCGGTGACCGCCCCATTGACCACGTAATAGGCGTCGAGCAATTTGCCGATACGTGGCGCGGCACTGTCCTCAACAGCGTCACCGGTGCCCGGCTGCACTTCGTCGAGCAATGCTTGCACTTTGGTACGCTGGATCACAGTGATCGACTCGATTTTCGCCAGATCATGGCTCAACAGCAAGGCCACTCCCTTTTGCAGCGCATCCAGCCGCTTTTGACCGGTGCGGTTCTGGAAATTGAGCACGGCAATGGTCTTGGAGTTTGTTACCTCGTCGGGCTGGACCTGACCGCTGACGACCTGCCGTGCCCAGTCGCGCTCTTCCCGGGTGATGACCTGGCCGGCCTGGGCGGCGGCTGAACCGTAGAGTAACAAGGTGGCTGTGCAGAGGAATCGGAAAAACGACCGGTGTCTCATGAGCTCCCTCCTGATGGATGCAGCCGGAGTGCGGGGCGTTGACCAGCCACGCTGTTCCGGCGTGAAAAAAATCAAGCAATGGCGTCGATCGGAACCGGCTCATAATAGCCAACATGTTCAGGAAAGTCATGGCAATTCACCAATCAACCGGGCTCGTTGCGGCAGACCATGGCGACGGGGCGGGAAACGGAGGGGCGAGGCCGGGGCGGATTCACCCGGCAGGTGGCGGGATCAGACGTGCTGAGAGAGAAGATCCCGCCGGCCGGGTCAGGTAATGTCGGTCGGGTTGCAGAGCTGCTCGCGCTCTTCAGCGACCCTTCCGCAGGTACTGCAGGAATAGTTCATCGCGGCCAGTTTGCCTTTGCAGACATGGTTGGCCGAGACGTCGTGTGCTCCGCAATACTCGCAGTGCAGGTGGACATCGGCGGGGTTGCATAGATGACCGGGGTCATCGGCAACGGCGCCGCAGTTTTGACAGGTGTGGGCCATTACGGACCTCCTTACAGCTCACGGACAGGCTCGCCGGCACTTTTGGGTAGACCGTGCCCCACCGGTTATACATGCCGACAGCCATCACGAGCCGTCATCGATGTGTTGTCACGGGGCTCGGTCGGAGGTTAAATGCTAAGCCTGTCGGCGTGAACTGTCAATGGCTCCCGTAGTACGTCAGCTGCTCGATGATGATCCGGCTGCCGCAACTGGGGAGACGAATCCGTCCGGTTTGACAGCTAATACCGAGCATCTCAATTGCTCGAGGATCGTTTCGGCAGTATTGCCGATCAGCAGGCCCGCGATACCGGTTCGAGCAAGTGTTCCCATGACGACAAGATCTGCGTCAAGCTCTTGGGCGAGTTTCGGGATAGTGTGGTGCGCCGTTCCTTTCAAGACATGGAGGGTCGGCGAGAGATAGCTATAGGTATCGTTGCCGATGGCAGCGCGCAGTCTTTCTCCCAGTTGACGCAGCCCGTTGCGATGAAGCAGCTCCTCTTTCTCGACATAGCCGGCAATACTTTTGTCGTGACTGTCGGTTTGCCCGCGAACGAGTCGTTCACCAAATACCTGCCAGCTGTGAACCAGGTGTAAATCGGCGAAATCGGCTAGTGCCTGCGAAGCAGCCAACTCGAGTATTTTTTGATTCAGCTCCGATTCGTCGCCACTGGGCCGGAGCGGGTTGAAGTCAACCGCAGCGATGATTGATCGATACGTCGTCCGCTCCGACGGTTTCAGCAACCATAGCGGACAAGGACATTTCCGCAGCAAGTGCATGTCGGTGCTGCCGAACAGCCGCTCCAGAAAGTCTGGATCTTCGACGGTTTTGATTACCAGATCATGACCGTTGTAGATGACTGTGCGAATTGCTTCAAGAAAACATCTTCCTTGTCGTATCTCGGTACGGATAGGCAGGCGCCGACGATAGGGTGTGCTTAACATGTCAAGGCCTTGGTGGTGTACGGAGCGAATTTTAT